>NZ_CP038512.1:3022500-3062036 GCF_004758605.1 Deinococcus metallilatus | reverse complement strand
GTCCGCCCAGATTTCCTGCGTGATAACGCGCACCTCCCCCTTCATTCGGGCCGCTCGATCTTGCGCGGCCAGCATACCCCACGCTCCCGTTCTCTCTCCAGGGGGAGGAGAGAGAACGGCGCCTCATTCCTGCCGGGGCCTGTCCTGCGGCGAGGGGGTGGGCGGCGGCGGGCCTGCCTCACCCTCCACCTGCACGCGCAGCGGCTTGCTCTGCCCCGGGTCCAGGGTGACGGCCACGCCCTGCGGCGGGCTGATGTTCACCCCCGTGTCTTGCAGGGCGGCATTCACCGCTGTCAGCACCTCGTCGGTCGTGACGGCCACTTCCCGGCGCTGCGGCGGGGCCACCCAGTACCACAGGTTGACCGCCACCCCGCCCGAGGTGAGGTCAGTGATGACGACGGCGGGCGCCGGTTCCTGCTCCACGCCCTCCACGCTGCCCACCGCCTTCGCGATCACCTCCCGCGCCTTGGCGACCTGCGGGCCGTAGGGCAACGTGAGGGGCACGCTCATCCGCCGTTTGTCGTAAGCGGTGTTGACGGTCACGCGGCTGGTGTAGAGCTCGCTGTTGGGAATCACGACCTTGCGGTTGTCGTAGGTGCGGACGATGGTCGCGCGAATCTGGATGTCCTCCACGGTGCCCTCGGTATCACCGCTGATGATCTGGTCCCCGATATGGAAGGGCCGCGTGATCAGGATCAGCAGGCCCGCCAGCAGGTTCTGGAAGATGTCCTGAAACGCGAACCCGATGGCGACGCTGCCGAAGCCCAGCGTGCTGAGGAGCGTGGCGGCATTCAGGCCGGGAAAGATGACCGTCGCGGCCACCAGCACCCCCAGCGTGAGGACGGCGCCGCTCAGCACCCGCCCGAGGGACCGCGCCACGTTGGCTGACTGTCCGGTGTCCAGCAGCACCCGCCGCAGCAGCCGCTTGAGCGCCTGCGCCAGCAGCCAGAACAGCCCGAAGATCACCAGTGCCAGCAGCACGTTCGGCAGCGCCGCAACGACGCTGTGCGCGATGTTGACCGTGCGCCCCCAGATCAGGCTCAGGCCGGTGTTCATGGCCTCACTGTTCTTCCCGCGCGGCCAGCACCTCCGCCTCGCGCTCACGGGTCAGGAAGGTTTTCTGGGGGCGGCCCGCACTCCAGGTCCGGGTGTCGCGCGCGGTGGTCAGCGGATCGCTGAGGGTCAGGCCCGCCGCCCGCGTCCGCTCGCTGCTCATGTCCATCAGGCCACCCTGCTCGCTGTCCACCGGCAACCAGACGGGCAGCTCGCGCCAGCCCACGTCCTGCGCTTCCAGCGTGTCCGCGTCCACCCAGACAGGCCGGGCGTCCGCTCCGGTCGCTTCCCGCGCGACATCAACGAATTCGCGCCAGCTCAGGCGCGGCCCGGCCAGATTGAACACGCCGGGAATATCCTCCTCCAGCACGGTCACGACAAAGCGGGCGAGGTCGCGGGCGTCGATCACCTGCACGTAGTCCGAGCCGTCGCCCGGGGCGAGGAAATCTCCACCTGCGGCCACGCGGTCGATCCAGTACGTGTAACGCCCGGTCGGGTCATACGGCCCCGCCACGATCTGCGGGCGCAGGATGGTGGCCCGCTCGCCGTAGACCTCCTCCACGATGCGCTCGCAGGTGACCTTGAGCGGCCCGTACGTCTCACCGGTCACCTCGGTCACGTCCTCGGCGGCTTCCGGAAGCAGGGGGTCGTCCTCGCGGATGGGGTGACGGTGCTGCTCGGCGTACACGCTGCCGGTGCTGATGAAGACGTAGCGTTGGACGGCGTCCCGCAGCAGCTCGGCACTCACGCGCACCTGCCGGGGTGTGTAGCCGCTCACGTCCACGCAGGCATCCCAGGTGCGGCCCTCCAGGGCGGCAAGGCCCGCTTTCCCCTCGTCGCGGTCCCCTTTCAGGCGCTCCACGCTCCCCGGCAGTTCGTCAGGCGTGCGCCCGCGCGTCAGCACGCTGACCCGGTGCCCGGCTCCCAGCAGCGCCTCCACGATGTGCCGTCCCACGAACTGCGTTCCGCCCAGCACCAGCACCTTCAGGCTCGCCCCCTTCAAATTGCGCTCGGTCATGCCGCAGCATCCCACGCGCCTAGACTGCCCACATGAAGGTGCGTTTCACGTCCGGCAGGGTCCGCGTCCGGCTCGATGATCTGGAGGTCGCCGCGCTGGGCCGGGGTGAGAGGCTGGTTGCCCGGGTGGCCTGGCCGGGCGGGGGGTGGAGCTTGACCCTCGATCCTGCCTCGGACGGCGTGGCCGGGGAGGGCGGGATACTCACGGTGGGGTTGCGGGTGCTTTTGGCGGAGTTGCTGGAGGAGGCGCGGGAAGGCGTCACCCTGCCCGGCCCGCCGCGTGTGGACGTGGAGAAGGATTATGGGCCGCAGCACGCCTGAGCAGCCCGGCCTCCACCGGGGAGCTGCGGCGCGGTGAAAGGGCCTTCATCCCTCCTCAGACCGCCCGGCGTCCGCCGTTCCTATGCTGATGCCGAAAGGGGGAGCCATGACCGACGACGGAGTGACGGCCACGGGAGGCCTGCGGGGGATCACTGAGGACACTCCCGGGCAGGCGGGCGCGCCGGGGGAGGCGGGGGGCATCGACGGCGTCTCCGCTGCTGGTGCCAGGACCGAAACGTATGACGTGGGCGAAACCTGGTCGGAGAGCCAGGCCAGCGCGGAAGGCGAAGGTCCAGATCAGGCGGACCGTGAGGCTGCGGAAGGCATGAACCGGATGTTCAGGGACGGGATGCCGACCGGTGCCCGTGACGCGGCCACCGACACCAGCGACCTGTAGCCCTGAGCAGCCGTTGCTGGCCGCCATTCTTCAGCGGCGTGATCTCTGTACAGCCCGCGTGAGGAGGGGACAGGTCCTTTCTGGTGGGGCGTCCCGGCCTCTCCCCTCCCCTACCGCCGCGTCCAGCGTCCGCCGACCTCCTCCGCCAGCCCCAGGAGCTGCAACATCACCAGCGCGGTCTGGAGGTCAGGCAGCGCGAGGCCGGTCGCCGCTTGCAGGTCATCCAGGGTGGCGGGCGTGGTCAGGGCGGCGTAGGTGCGGGCCTGCTCGGGGGGAAGGTCGGGGGTGGGCGCGGCGGGCGCGTCTCCCCAGCCCAGCTCGTTCAGGATGTCCTGCGCCGTCTCGGTCAGCACGGCGCCCTCGCGCAGCAGGCGGTGCGGCCCGGCGGCGCGGGGGTCCCCGGCGCGGCCCGGCACGGCAAAGACGGTGCGGCCGCATTCGAGCGCGTGCGTGGCCGTGATGAGGCTCCCGCTTCTCAGCTCGCCTTCCACGACCACCGTGGCCGACGAGAGGGCCGCGATCAGGCGGTTGCGCGTCGGGAAGTGATGCTGCGCGGGGCCGGTGCCCAGCGGATACTCGCTGACCAGGGTCAGGCGGCGCGCGAGGCCGACATTCTCGCCGGGGTAGATGACGTTCACGGCGCTGCCCAGTACCCCCACGCTGACGCCTCCGGCCTCCACGCTCGCCTCGTGGGCGGCGGTGTCCACGCCCCGTGCCAGGCCGCTGACGACGACCACCCCGGCCCGCGCCAGGTCCGCCGCCAGCGTCCGCGTCAGGCTGAGGGCGTGGGGACTGGCCCCGCGCGTGCCCACGATCCCGACCGCACGCGGCACGACCGCCAGGTCGGGGAGGTTACCCTGGACCCAGAGCACCGGGGGCGGGTCGTCCAGGGCTTCGAGGGCGGGGGGATAGCCGGGGAGGCCGCGTCCGAGCAGCGTGACGCCCTCCTGCCGCGCCTTGCCGAGTTCGGCTTCCGCCTGCTCGCGCGGTTTGGCCGTGCCGATCCCCGCCACCGATCTGCTGTCCAGACCCGGCACGTCCCGCAGGGCGGTGAGCGGGGCTTTCAGGGCCGCCTCCGCGCTGCCGAAGTGCCGCCGCAGGTTCTCGGTCCGCCGGGGACCCAGGCCGGGCGTGAAGCGCAGGGTGAGCAGCGCGTGCAGTTCGGCCTGATCGGTCGTGAGGGTCACGCGGGCAGGATAGCGGGCGGGTCAGGCGCTCGGGGCCGCTTCTGCCGGGGCCGCCTCTTCCTCGTCGTCGCCGAGGGCCGCGCCGGGGAGGGTCAGGACGAACTCGGCGCCGCCTTCCGCCGCGTTGCCCGCCGTCAGGGCGCCGCCGTGCAGCCGGGCGATCTGCCGCGCCACGCTCAGGCCCAGGCCGCTGCTGCCGCTCCCGCTGATAAATGGCTCGAAGATACGCTCCCCGAGTTCGGCGGGCAGGCCGGGACCGCTGTCCCTCACCGTAAAGGTCACGTGGTCGGACGTTTCGGTCAGGCTCAGGGTGACGGTGCCGTCCGGCCCGGCGGCGCGGCGCGCGTTGGCGAGCAGGTTGCGCAGCGCCTGGGTCAGCCGGTCGGGGTCGCACAGCAGCATGCCGCCCCAGTCGCCCGCGAAGCCCGTGCCCGGCACCAGCCGGTCGAGCCGCCCACGCAGCGCCATGGCGGGAATGAAGTGCCACGCCACCTTCATCTCCAGGTGGCCGCGGGCCAGTTGCATCAGGTCCTGGGCGGTAAAGGTCAGCTCGTCGGCGACCAGGGCGGCCCGCATGACCTCGGGATCGTGGGTGCGTTCGCTGGCGCGGGTCAGGCTGGCCTTCAGGACGGTCAGCGGCGCGCCGAGTTCGTGGACGATCTGCCCCAGGAGCTGCTTCTCGCGGGCCTGCACCGCCTCGATGCGGACCAGCAGCCGGTTCAGCGCCGCGAGCAGGCGGTGGACCTCGTCCTCGCGGGCTGGGAGGGGCAGGGTGGCAACGCTGCGGGTGGGGTCGATGCGGTCGGCGAGGTCGGCGGCGGCGCCCAGGTCGGCCAGGGCGCGGCGGCCCACCCACCAGCCCGCGATCAGCATCAGGACCGGCGTGACCAGCAGGGCCAGCAGCAGGGCGCGGGTGGCGCTCTGGCGGGCGTCGACCAGGGCGTCTTCGGGCAGCGCCATCCACAGCGTGCCGAAGTCGCCCAGCTTGCGGGTCGCGGTGCGGGCGGGCGACCCGTTGAGCTGCACCTCCGCCTGTCCCGCGAAGGGAAAGGGGGCCTTCTCGTACTGGCGCAGGCTGGGGGTGGCGGCCAGCACCTGGCCCTTTTCGTCGATGATCATGGTGTAGGTGCCCGCGCCGCCCGGCGACTTCCCGAGGTTCTGCCCGCCTCCCAGAAAGGCTTCCGCCAGCGTGTCCGCACGCTCATTCAGCCGGGTCTGGAACTGGGAATCCATCTGGCGCAGCAGCAGCGTCATCACGCCCAGGCCGATCATGCTGATCAGGGCCAGCGCCACCAGCGTATACACCAGCGCCAGCCGGAAGCGCAGGCTGTGCCGCCAGGCGACCCGCGCGCTTCTCACGCGGCCTCCGGGACAGTCCCGCCAAAGCGGCGCGGCCCACCCCGGCGGGCGGGCGCAGGGGGGGCGGCGGTCGGGGTCATGGCCGGAGTGTAGTTCGGGCAGTCTTACGTTTGCAGCACATATCCGACATTGCGGATGGTCCGAATCCGCAGGTCGCTGCCCGCCTGCTCCAGCTTCTTGCGGAGCTGGGAAATCCGCACCTCGACGCTGTTGCTGTTCGGCGTCTCCCAGCCGTACAGGTGCGCCTCGATGTCCGCACGCGAGAAGACCCGCTCGGGCGTGCGCATCATCAGTTCCAGAATGCGCGCCTCGTGCTCGGTGAGGTTCACGTTCTTGTCGTTCACGGTGAGGAGCAGGCTGCTGGTCGAGAGGCTGGTGTTGCCCAGGTTCACGCCCGTCCCGGCGGCGGTGCGGCGCAGCAGGGCCGTGATGCGCGCGTCGAGTTCCGGCATCGCGAAGGGCTTGGTGAGGTAGTCGTCGGCGCCCGCGTTCAGGCCCGCGACCCGCTCCTGCACGCCGCTTCTGGCCGAGAGCACCAGCACCGGCGTGCTGGCGTACTGCCGCAGCGCCTGCACCAGATCCAGGCCGTCGCCGTCGGGCAGGTTCAGGTCGAGCAGGATCAGTTGCGGCGAGTGGGTGCCCAGCCACGCCTGCGCGTCTCTGAGGGTGGCGGCGTGCTGGACCTGGTAATCGGCGGAAAGGTAGTCCTTGAGGAGCGGCCCGAGGTGCGGGTCGTCCTCCACCACGAGAATCTGGGCGAGCATTCAGCGGCCTCCTGGGTCGGTGCGGTTGAGGATGGGGTCGGTCACGCTCCGCAGGCCCGGCAGGATGAACACCTGCCCGACCGGTTGCAGGACCAGGTTCAGCTTCAGGCCGCTCAGGAACTTGGCCAGCGTGACGGGCGTGTTCTGAACGTCCAGCGTGAGCTGCCCGGCCTTCAGCGTGCCGTCGTAGCGGCTTTGCAGGCTGGGGTAGAGGCTGCGGGCCTTCTCGTCTTCCTCACGGGAAAAGAGGGCGACCACTGGGCCGCTGTAGTCCTGCACGAGTTGTACGGTCATCCGGCCCCCGCTGGTTTCGCCGTACCCCAGTTTGGTCTGGAGTTCGCGGTCCCAGACGATCAGCTTCAGCGCCTGGGCCGGGGAGGCCAGCGCGAGCAGCGTCAGGAACGCGAGGGTGCGGATGCGGATCATCGGGGTCACTGTATCCAATCTTCAGGCGCGCAACTGCCGCGCACGTCCTGTGAACAAATACACTACCGGGTCAACCTGACGCCCCCATGATGAGAGTTTAAAAAGCAAAGCGATCAGCGACCAGCCGCCAGCAAGAGGCTCAAAGCTGGCGGCTGCTGGTCGCTGGCGGCTCTTACATCGCTTCCAGCATCAGTCGGTCGGGGTTCTCCAGCATCCGGATCACTTCCTTGCAGAAGCGGGCGGCCTCGGCCCCGTCCACCAGCCGGTGGTCGAAGCTCAGGGAGAGGTACATCATGTGCGCGGCCACGATCTCGCCCTGCTCGTTGACGATGGGGCGCTTCTGAATCGAATGCACGCCCAGGATGGCGGCGTCCGGCACGTTGATGATTGGGAAGGAGAACAGCGCCCCGATGGAGCCGATGTTGGTGACGCTGAAGGTGCTGCCCGCCAGCTCGTCCGGCGTGAGCTTCCCGGCCTGGGCACGCGCCGCCAGGTCACTGACCTCCCGCGCCAGCTCGAAGATGCTCTTCCGGTTCACGTCGCGCAGCACCGGCACCGTCAGCCCCGCGTCCGTCGCGACCGCCATGCCGATATTGAAGTAGCGCTTCATCACGATGTCGCCCGTCGCCTCGTCGAAGGAGGAGTTGAGGCTGGGGTACTTGCGCAGGGCCACCGCCACCGCCTTGAAGATGAAGGGCAGGTAGCTGAGCTTGACGCCCGCCGCCAGGGCCTCGTCCTTCACGCGGCTGCGGAACGCCACCAGCTTGTCCAGGTTCACCTCGTCCACCGTCAGCGTGCGGACGGTGTAGAGGTGGCTGGCCTGCATCTGGTTGGAGATCGCGCGGCGCATTCCCCGCAGCGGCACCCGGTCTTCCAGATGCTCGTAGCCCTTCGGGGTGCGGTACTGCACGGGTGGGACGGGCATTCCACCGGCGCCCCTGGCGGCAGGCGCGGGGGTAGGTTGAGGCTCCGGAGACACGGGGGCCGCCTGGGGTGCGGGAGTCGGAGCCGCCTGCTGGCCCTGCTGGTGCGCCAGCACGTCCTGAACGCGCACGCGCCCGTTGGGACCGCTCCCCTGGACCTGCGCCAGCTCCACGCCGAGTTCGCGGGCCAACTGGCGGGCGGCGGGCACGGCGAGGACGCGGCCATCCGGGCGGACGGGCGCGCTGGTCTGGGCGGGGCGGGTCAGGACCGCCGTTCCCCCGCTGCTGGCGCCCCGTGTCCCCAGGCCCTGCACCTTCACCGTCTCGTCGGAGGAAAAGGCCTTGAAGAGGCTCGCATCGTCGTCACTCTTCGCGGCCGCGTGCCCGGCCTCCACGATGCTGCCGCCGACCTGCTCGCGTTCCTCGGCGGCCTGGGTCGGCAGAGTGGCGTCGGTGGTGGTGGGATTCTCGCCCGTTTCCTGAATGGCCTGGGTGGCGCTGGGGGCCGTGCTGGCCGCCGCGTTGTGAACGCTCTCCCCTCCCCCACGGGCCGCCTCGCCGGGTTCAGCGATCAGGGCGATGGGGGCGTGGACGGCCACCACGTCGCCCTCCTGGGCCAGCCGCCGCTCCAGAACGCCCGCGAAGGGGCTGGGGAGTTCGACCGTGACCTTGTCGGTCATCACTTCGCAGAGGGGCTGTTCCAGGGCGACCGTCTCGCCCTCCTGCACCAGCCACTTCAGGATTTCGCCCTCGACCACGCTCTCGGCGAGTTCGGGCAGGAGCACTTCTTTCATTCGGGACCTCGTGGGTGGGAGAAGCTGTCCGCTTTCAGCGATCAGCCGTCAGCGGATGAGAAACATTCGGAGGAGGCCGTAGACCAGCAGCGCGGCGCCCAGCACCTGAATCCAGCGTTCGCCCCGCGCGTAGAGCCAGGCGCCCACGCCCAGCAACACGAACATCGCGCCGATCAGCACGCCCGGCCAGGGCTGCGGCGCACGCTCCGCGAGCGGGTACACGCCGAAGCCGATGGCCAGGCCGAGGAGGCCGAGCAGGGGACGCAGGAAGTCGGGTTTCATGCGGGGCGTCAGTAGTTCAGCGCCCGCACGCAGGCCGCCGCGATCCGGTTCGCGCCGGGGAGGTACACCTTGTCCTGCACGTAAGGGTACGGCGTGTCGAAGCCCGCGACCTGCATGACCGGCGCGAGGAGCTGGTCGAACAGGTGCTCCTGAATCACGTACGCCACCTCGCCCATGAAGTTCGAGGTGCGCGGGGCCTCGCTGACCAGCACCGCGCGGCCAGTCTTGGCCACACTGGTTAGCACCAGGTCGCGGTCCCAGGGAACCAGCGAGCGCAGGTCGATGACTTCCGCCTGCACGCCCTCGGCGGCCAGCGCTTGGGCAGCCTTCTCGGCGTCGGGCATCACGCCGCCGTAGCCGATGATGGTCAGGTCGGTCCCCTCGCGGCGCACGGCGCCCTTGCCGAGTTCGACCGTGTAGTCGTGGGTCGGCACCTGGCCCTTCACGGCGCGGTAGAGGCGCTTGGGTTCGAAGTAGATCACCGGGTCGCCCCCGCGCACGGCGGCCTTCAGCAGCCCTTTGGCGTCGTAGGGGGTGCTGGGCATCACGACCTTGAGGCCGGGGGTGTGCGTGAAGTAGCTCTCGGGGCTCTGGCTGTGGTGGTGCCCGCCCTTCACGCCGCCGCCGGAGGGCGTGCGGATCACCAGGGGCGCGCTGAACTGCCCGCCGCTGCGGTAACGAATCTTGGCCGCCTGGCTGATGATCTGGTCGAAGCCCGGCCCCATGTAGTCCGCGAACTGGATTTCGGCGATGGGGCGCAGACCGCGCACCGCCATCCCGACCGCTGCCCCGACGATGCTCGCCTCGGAGAGCGGGGTATCGAAAACGCGCTTCTGGCCGAACTGTTCCTGCAAGCCCGCCGTCGCCAGGAACACGCCGCCGCGTGCCCCCACGTCCTCCCCGAACACGACCACGCGCTCGTCGCGGGCGAGTTCCTCCTGCATGGCCTCGGTGATCGCCTGGATCAGGGTCAGGGTGCGCGTTTCCCCGGCGCTGCCGCTGGCCGCCGGTTTGGACTGGGTGGCCGTCATGCCTGCACCCCCTCTTGCTCGGCGCGCAGGAAGGCGGCCTGCTCGCGCAGATGGACCGGCAGGTCCGCGTACACGTCTTCGAACATGATCCGCCAGTCGGGTTGCCCGCTGGCCTCCGCCTTCAGCACGGCCTCGTCCACCTCGCGGTGGGCCGCGCTGATCAGGTCGGCGCGTTCCTCGGCACTCACGGGAGCGCCCAGATGGTCCAGCAGCCGCTCCACGCGCACGATAGGATCACGCGCCAGCCAGGCGTTCACTTCCTCACGCGTGCGGTAGTTCTTCTCGGCGTCGGCGTCGGCGTTGCTGTGCGAACCGATGCGGTAGGTCAGGCATTCGACCAGGGCGGGACCGTTTCCGGCGCGCACCTGTTCGGCCACCTGCGACAGCACTTCGATCACCGCCACGATGTCGTTGCCGTCCACGTAGTAGCCCGGCATCCCGTAAGCCTTGGCCTTGATGTGGATGTTCTCGCTGGCCGTCTGGGCACGCAGGTTGGTGCTGATCGCCCACTGGTTGTTCTCGCAGACGAAAAGGCAGGGCGCCTGGGCCGCGCCCGCCATGTTCATGCCCGCGTGCCAGTCGCCCTCGCTGGTCGCGCCGTCCCCGAAGGTGCAGACGGTGATCTCGTCCACGCCGAGGTACTTCTGCGCCATCGCGTTTCCCGCGGCAGGCGGCACCTGCGACGCGATAGACGAACTGATGGACACCAGATTCTGCCGCGCCGCCCCGAAGTGGTGGGGCATCTGGCGGCCCCGGCACAGGTCGGAATTGGTGCCGAGGCACTGGCTGACCAGGTCCAGCATCGGCACGCCCAGCGCCAGCGCCAGCGCGTGGTCGCGGTAATACGGCCAGACCCAGTCGTGCCCGGCCCGGATGGAGCGGGCCAGGCCGACCTGGGTGGCCTCCATGCCGCTGGCCTGCGCGTAGAAGGTCGTGCGGCCCTGCCGCAGCAGGGTGACGAGTTTCTTGTCGAACTCCCGCGCCCGCACCATCTCGCGGTACAGGTCACGCAGCACCCCGGGGGTGAAGCGGGCGGGCAGTTCCCGGATTGGACGGCCGTCTTCTGCGACCCACTGCAAGGGGTCAGACGTGAACGGCTGAATCATTGGGGCCTCCTGAGCGCCGGGGCAGAATGCCGCCCACTGGCAGCCTCTGCCTTTTCTCCAGGCAACATATGTCTAGCAAACGCTCGTTAGGCATTCTAGCCGTTCGCCCGCCCCGGGCGTCACGGCCTCCGGCCCGGCCCCTCAATACGTGAAGAAGACCAGATCCTGGGGCACCCCCTCCGGAAGAGGCCGCCCCTCTCCTACTTCCAGGGTGGTCGCCAGCGCCTGGGCCTGCGCCAGATAGTCGGCGTAGGGGACCGGGCCTTCCTCCCGCTCGGGGAAGGTCTCCCCGAAGAGGTCGGCGGGTGCCCCGTCCTGCGGGTGGCTCCACGCGCCGCTGTGCCAGTCCAGCGTGTAGAGCGGCAGGAACCGTTCCCCATAGGCCGCGATGAACTCGGTGGCCGCGAGCAGGAACTCCACCTCCTCGTCCGTTGCCCAGGGCGCCAGGTTCAGGCGCGTCCAGCCCGGTTTCAGGCCGTTCAGATTCCCCAGGATGCACTGCTCGTAACGGACGCTGCGGGCATCGTCAATGGCCAGCAGGGCGTGGCCGTACGGCCCGGCGCAGGCACAGCCGCCCCGCGCCTGAATCCCGAACAGGTCGTTCAGGAGCCGCACGACCAGCCGGGGGTGCAGGAAGCGGTCTTCGCCGTCCGGCCGGATCAGAAAGGACAGGAAGGCCAGCCGGGACGCCTGCGGGTTGCCCAGGAGCTGAACGCGGGGGTTCGGCCCCAACCGGGCACAGGCGCGGGCATACAGTTCATGTTCACGGGCGGTCAGGCGCTCCACCCCGAGCTGTTCTTTCACGTGAAACGCGAGCGCGGTTCGCAGTTTGCCCAGGATCGCCGGGGTCCCCGCGTCCTCGCGCGCCTCGATGTCGTCAACAAAGTCGTGCCGGGTGCGGCTGACGTACTGCACGGTGCCGCCCCCCGGCACGCTGGGCACCGCCAGATGGTACAGGTGGGCCTGGAAACACAGCAGCCCCGGGGTCCCCGGGCCGCCCACGAACTTGTGCGGGCTCAGGAACACCGCGTCGTAGCCGTCGGGCTGCCCCGGCTTCATGTCGATCTGCACGTAGGGCGCGCTCGCCGCGAAATCGAAGAAGGCGAACGCTCCGTGCGCGTGGAGCACGCGGGCGATGGTCCGGGTGTCGGTCAGCAGCCCGGTGACATTGCTCGCGGCGCTGAAGGAGCCAATCTTGGGGCGGCCCGCCAGCGCCGGGTCCTTCAGCCGCCGCACCAGCGCGTCCAGATCCAGATTCCCGCGCGGACACAGCGGCACCTCGATCACCTCCGCGATGGTTTCGCGCCAGCTCACCTCGTTGCTGTGGTGCTCGTAGGGGCCGACGAAGACCACCGGGCGGTCACGTTCGGGGAGGGCGGCCAGCACCGCTTCCCGGTGCGCGTGCGGCACCGTCAGGCCCAGGATGTCCTGCATCCGGCGGACGGCGGCGGTGCTCCCGGACCCGCAGAAGACCAGCTTGCACGTCTGGTCCCCGCCGAGCTGCGCCTTCACGTACGCCGCTGCCTGGTGGCTGAGGTGGGTGGAATGCGCTCCAGTCGCGCTGTCCTCGCTGTGCGTATTGGCGTACAGCGGGAGGGCCAGGCGGGCCATCCGCTCCTCCACGCTGCGGAGGGCCCGGCCCGAGGCCACGTAATCGGCGTAGGTGACGCGCCGCCGTCCGAAGGGCGTGACGATCACGGCGTCGGTGCCGATCAGGTCTGCCCGCAGCGTTTCGAAGTCCATACCTGGAGCTTAATGGCTGCGCGGCCTTTCTGCTGGTCCGAGTACCGTGATCAGGGACGGAATGCCCGCCTCTCCCCCACTGCTACACTTCCGGCTGGTATGAGCGGCTGGAACGTGATCGTGATCGGTGGGGGACACGCGGGCCTGGAGGCCGCCTGGGCCGCCGCGAAGTTTGCCCGCACGGCCCTGCTGGTGGGCAATCCCGCCACCATCGGCCGGATGCCCTGCAACCCGGCGGTGGGTGGCCCCGGCAAGAGCCAACTGGTCTTCGAGGTGCAGGCCCTGGGGGGCCTGATGGGCCGCCTGGCCGACGACACCGCGATTCATACCCGCGTGCTGAACGCCAGCAAGGGACCCGCGGTGCAGTCCCTGCGCGTGCAGAACGAACGCGATGCCTACGCCGAACGCGCCCAGGAGGTGATCCTGGGCCACCTGGGGATCGACGTGGTGCGCGGCGAGGCCGCCGATCTGGAGGCCGATGGGCAGGGCGGCTGGTTCGTGGTCACAACGGATGGCCGCCGCCTCCACGCCCGGAGCGTGGTGATCGCGGCGGGCACCTTCATGCGCGGCGTGACCTGGTATGGTCGCCACTCCCGGGCCGAAGGCCGTCAGGGGGAGCCGCCCTCGCGGTTCCTGAGTGAGCCGCTGGCGCGTGGTGGGCACGTTCTCAAACGCTACAAGACCGGGACGCCCCCACGGGTGCGGGCCGACTCGGTGCGCTTCGCGGACCTGCTGGAGATTCCCGCCGATCCCCAGCCGCGCAGTTTCACGGGGCGCCCGGGTCCCCGCGCGGCCGAGTCCCCCACCTGGCAGACACACACGACCCCCGAAACGCACCGGCTGATTCAGGAGAACCTGCACGAGTCCCCGATGTACGCCGGAGATATCGCGGGCCTGGGGCCGCGCTACTGCCCCAGCATCGAGGACAAGGTGGTGCGCTTTGCCCACCATGACCGCCATCTGCTCTTCGTCGAACCGGACGGCGTGCAGACCAGTGAGGTGTACCTCCAGGGGTTCAGCTCCAGTCTGCCACCCGCGCTGCAAGACCGGCTGGTCCGGACGCTCCCCGGCTTCGAGGCCGCCGTCATCCAGCGGTATGCCTACGCCGTGGAGTACGACGTGGTGGATTCCACCGAACTGACCCTCAACCTCGAATCCCGCCTGTTGCCGGGCATCTTCACGGCGGGCCAGATCAACGGCACCAGCGGGTATGAGGAGGCGGCGGCCCAGGGACTGGTGGCCGGAACCGCCGCCGCACGCCGCGCGGAGGGACTGGCCAAGCTTCAGATTTCACGTGAAACGGGTTATCTGGGGGTGCTGCTGGATGATCTGGTCTTCAAAGGCAGTGATGAACCCTACCGCATGATGACCAGCCGGGTCGAACATCGCCTGGTCGTGCGCCAGGACAACGCCGACGAGCGCCTGACCGAGCTGGGGTTCGAGCTGGGGCTGGTAGACGAGGCGACGCGGCAGGCCGTGCAGGCCAAGTACCAGCGAGTGTCCGAGGGGATACGGTCGCTGCAAACGCAGCGCGTTCAGGGGCAGCCGGGGGACGCCTGGCTGCGCCGCCCGGAGTTCAGACTGGAGGATGTGGAAGCACTGGGGTTCACGCTCCCTTCCCTCTCCACCGAGGAGCGGGAGGCGGTGGCCATCCGGGTGAAGTATGCCGGTTATATCGAACGCGCCGAGCGCCAACTGACTGCCGAGAACAGGGCCAGGGAGCTGAGCCTGAAGGGCGTGGAGTTCGGCCGGATCACCGCTCTGTCGAACGAGGCCCGCGAGAAGCTGGAGCGGGTCAGACCGGCGACGGTGGAGCAGGCCGCCCGCGTTCCCGGAGTAAGGCACGCCGATATCAGCGCCCTCCTGGTGCATCTGCGGCGGAACGAGGGCGTTTCACGGGAAACCTGACAGTGAAACAGGAGGCGGAGTTGGAGCCGACAGCATTTGAAACCGGAATTTTCCTGGGCGTCCTGATCGGGGAAGGTCATTTCGGGGGCGACGGCAAACAGCCGCAGGTGACGGTGCGAATGCATCTGCGGCATGAGCGGCTGTTCGGGTGTCTGCTGGACTGGTGCCCGGGGTCGCGGCTCTACGGTCCCTATCACCACGGCGGCCGCAGTTATTTTCAGTGGATGGTGCGGGGGGAGGTCCTGCGTGAGCGGCTGGTGCCGCTGCTGGACGCCCTACCGCTGGAGGAGATCGATGAACACGTGTACGAGCGTTACCAGGCGATGAAAGTGAAGTACGGACTGTGACGCCGGAAGGACGCGCCCTGTTGCTGGAGGGGGCGAAGGAACTCGGCCTGGACCTGACAGCGGAGCAGGTGGACCGCTTCGGGCAACTGCTGGACTTGCTGAACGAAGGCTCGGCCCAGCTCAACCTGACGGCCCTGCGCGACGAGCGCGACATCGTGCTCAAACACTTCGTGGACTCGCTGACCTGCCTGCGCGGTGGGTGGCTGGACGGGGAGCAGCGGGTGCTGGACCTCGGCACCGGAGGGGGGTTTCCGGCCCTCCCGCTCGCCATCGTGCAGCCCCGCCTCCAGATCGTCCCGCTGGATGCCACCCGCAAGAAGGTGGAGTTCGTGGAGCGGACGGCCCAGGCGCTCGGGCTGGAGAACGTTCATCCGCTGGTCGGCCGCGCCGAGAACCTGGGCCGTGATCCCCAGCAGCGGGAACGGTATGACCGGGTGGTGACCCGCGCGGTCGCCGCACTGCCGGTCCTCGCGGAACTCGCGCTGCCGTTCCTGCGGGTGGGCGGCCTGCTGGTGGCCCAGAAAGGGCCGCTCACGCCGGAGGAGCTGGAGGCCGGAACTCGCGCCGCCGCCGAAGTGGGTGGCCAGGTGCGGGCGGCCGAGCCGTTCACGCTGCCGCTCGCAGGCGACGCCCGGACGCTGGTGATCATCGAGAAAACCGCCTCCACCCCCGAGCGGTACCCCCGGCGGGAAGGCGTGCCGAACCGCAAGCCGTTATTCTGGCAGGCGACGTGAAGACCCTCGGAGTCGTGAATCAGAAGGGGGGGGTGGGGAAGACGACCACCGCCATCAACCTCGCCGCGTACCTGGCGGCGGGCGGGCGCCGCGTGCTGCTGCTCGACATGGACCCCCAGGCCAACGCCACCAGCGGCCTGGGGCTGCGCGGCGCGGAGCAGGGCCTGTACGAGGCCCTGGGCGAACCGGGCCGGGTGGCCGAGTTCGTGCTGCCCACCTCCCAGCCGGGCCTGGACGTGCTGCCCGCCACCCCCGACCTCGCCGGAGCGGGCGTGGAACTCGCGGACGATCCGGACGCCCTCGCCCGGCTGCTCGCCAGCGTGAAGGGGTACGACCTGGCCCTGATCGACGCGCCGCCCAGTCTGGGGCCGCTGACCGTGAACGTGCTGGCCGCCGCCGACGCGCTGCTGATTCCCCTCCAGGCCGAGTACTACGCGCTGGAGGGCCTGGCGGGCCTGATGGAGACGGTGGAGCGCGTGCAGGGGGGCCTCAATCCGCGCCTGAAGGTGCTGGGCGTGGCGATCACCATGTTCGACGGCCGGACCAACCTCGCGCAGGAGGTCGAGACGATGGTGCGCCAGCACTTCGGGGAGCTGGTGTTCTGGTCGGTGGTGCCGCGCAACGTGCGCCTCTCGGAAGCCCCCAGTTTCGCCAAACCGATTGGCGCCTTCGCGCCCCTGTCGAGCGGCGCGGCCGCCTACAAGCGGCTCTCGGAGGAGGTGATGCAGCGTGTCGAAAAAATCTAGCCTCGGGCGCGGCCTCGACGCCCTGCTCAGTCGGCCCCAGGCGGCGGACGCCCCGGCGGGAACTGCCGTGCAGAACGTGCGGGTGGACCGGATCGTTCAGGCCGCCTACCAGCCCCGGCAGGTCTTCGAGCCGGAGGCGCTGGCCGAACTCGCCCAGAGCATCCGCGAGAAGGGCGTGCTGCAACCCCTGCTGGTGCGCCCGCGCGGCGAGAACTTCGAGATCGTGGCGGGCGAGCGGCGCTGGCGGGCCTCCCAGCTCGCGGGCCTCAGCGAGGTGCCCGCCCTGATCCGCGACCTGGGGGACCGCGAGGCGCTGGAGATCGCCATCATCGAGAACCTCCAGCGCGAGGACCTGGGGCCGCTGGAGGAGGCGCGGGCCTATCAGGCGCTGCTCGATCAGGGCCTCAACCAGGAGGGCGTGGCGCAGGCCGTGGGCAAGGGCCGCAGCACCATCTCCAACGCGCTGCGGCTGCTGTCCCTGCCGGACACCGCGCTGCGGGCCCTGGAGAGCGGCGAGATCAGCGCCGGGCACGCCCGCGCCATCCTCGCCCAGCCGGAAGGTGACCGGGCCTGGGCGCTGGGCGAGATCCGCACCCGCCGCCTGAGCGTCCGCGAGGCCGAGGCCCTGAACCGTGGGGCGCGCGCCCCGGCCCCCATCGCCGTAAATCCCCCCCGGCCCTACCGGCAGGTGGAACTCGACCTCAGCCGCCGCACCGGCACCCGGGTCCGCATCACCGGCGAGGACAAAGGCCGGGTGGAACTCAACTACGCCTCACGCGAGGAACTGGACCGGATTCTCGACCTGCTGGGCTACGCCGCCGAGGAGTAGGAACAGGGGAGAGGGGGAGAGCGTGCTTGCCCTCCCCCTCTCTCCTGTACGGCGCGGTTAGCTGCCCGTACCGACCAGGAAGATGTTCGGCCAGGGCCGGTAACTGCTCTTCAGGGTGTCCTGCTTGAAGGTCTGACCGTTCCGCACGAATTTGCGCGTGACCTCGACGACGGCCCCGGGTGCCGCCCAGTCCACCTGCTTGCGCTGCCCGGCGGGCAGGCTGGCGTCCCGGAGGATCCGGTCGGGTGGGGGGGGCGTACTGCTCAGCGTGTTCGGCGCCCCGATTTCCACCGTGTAGTCGCGTGCCCGGCCGAACACGCTGATGGTGAGGCGCGATTCCTGGTCGTCCCAGTCGGCCTGGAACCACAGCGCGCCGCCCGTATCATTGGCGAACTTCAGGTCCAGGTGCGGCTGGTAGATGGTCGCGTCCAGACCCTGCGGGTCGTAGTAATGCACCTGATAGGAGTGGTTCTGGCGCTCGATGATCGGCAGGCCCGCGCTGTAGAGCGTGCGGAAGACCGTGGTGCTGACCTGGCAGATACCGCCGCCCACCCCGTCGGCGGTGCGTTCCCCGGCGATCACCAGGCCCGTCACGTAGCCCCGCCGCGTGGTGACCGGACCGATGAGCTGGCTGAAGGACACCACCTGGCCCTCGACCAGCCGGTCCTGAAAGTTGCGGGTGCCGACGTGGATATTGGTCACGCGGGCGGCGCTGCTGCCGTAGTAGTTCGTCTCGCCGGTGCCCAGGTGCGCGGTGATGCCCCGGGAAGCGAAGAAATCCAGCGTGCGCTTCGGCGCGACCTGTCCGCTGACCACCACGGCGGCCTTCACGCCCTGCGGGTCTTTCAGCGCGGCCAGGACGTTGGCGCGCGTCCGCGCCTCGTCCACCTTCAGCCCGTTGTGCTGCACGACCGCCCAGCCGTCCCAGAGGTTCTCGAACCGCGCGTCCTGCGGCTGCTGCGGCAGGCCCGCCAGGAACTTCTTCAGATCGGCGTCCAGGCTCTCCGTGATCACGCCCCGCGCCCGGAGCTGCGCCACCCGCTCGCCCGGCAGCGTCAGCGTGCGGGTGAAGGGGACGGTCGTCTTCTTGCCGTCCACCAGCGCGGGCCAGTCCGCCTGCACCGTGATCAGCAGCGGCGCTGTGAGAGCAGGCTTGGCCGGTGCGGGGGCCGGGGGTGTGGGTTGGGGCGCGGGTGGTGAGGGAGTCTCGGGCGCAGGGGCCGGTGGCGTTGGCAGGGGCGGCGCAGGCACCGGCTCGGGGGCGGGCATGGGTGCCGGGGTAGGGACCGGCGCAGGTGTGGGCGCCGGGGGCAGCGCGGGAATCTCCACCTGCGCGAACGCCGCGCCGAGCAGCGCACTTACCAGCAGGGCCGCACACTTGCGGGCGGGACTCTTGCGGGATGGGGCCATGCGGGCAGTATTCCACGCGCCCTTTCCCCGAAGATGACTGATCTTCATGCGGTAGGGGAGGGGAGAGGCGCCAGCTCGGGCGCCCCTGCCGGTCGTGTCCGGGCCAACTGCCGCTCGATCTCCGCCACCGCCAGCAGCGCGTGGTGCCGCCCGTTCTCGATGAACACCTGATTGGTCTTGCCCGCGAAGCCCGCCGACCCGACCACGAAGAGGCCCGGCACCGTGCTCTGGTAATGCTCGTCCAGCACCAGGCACTCGTCGGCCTGCTGCGCTAGGTCCAGGCCTGCCAGGAAGGAGAGGTCGGGCCGGTACCCGGTCAGCGCGAAGGTGAAGTGGGTGGGCAATTCAAAGGTCGTGCCGTCGGCCCGCTGCACCAGCACATGCTCGGGGTGAATCTCGACCACCTGCGAATTGAAGTGGGCGTGAATGCTGCCTTCCTTGATCCTGTTTTCCAGATCGGGCCGCACCCAGTATTTGATGGTGGACTTCAGCTCGGGCGCGCGGACCACCATCGTGACGTTCGCCCCGCCGCGCCAGAGGTCGAGGGCCGCGTCGGCGGCGCTGTTGCCCGCGCCGATCACAGTCACGTTCAGGTCCATGAAGGGATGCGCCTCGGTGTAGTAGTGGCTGACGTTCTCGCCGTCCTCGCCGGGGATGCCCAGGTGAAGGGGATTGTCGTAGTAGCCGGTCGCCACCACCACGCGCCGGGCTTCGACCACATCCGGCGTTCCGTCCTGCGTCTCGACCTCCAGCGTGAAGCCCGCCGGGGCCGCGTGAACGCGCTTCACCTCGGTATACAGGCGCACGTTCAGCTCCTCGCGCTGCGTCACCAGGCGGTAGTACATCAGCGCGTCACGGCGGTCGGGCTTGTCGTGGCCGGTGACCATCGGGTGGTTGCCGATTTCCAGTTCGGGTGCGGTGGTGAAGAAGGTCATGTAGGTCGGGTACTCGAAGATGGCGTTCACCACGCAGCCCTTCTCCAGCACCACGTAACTCAGTCCGGCACGCTTGCAGGCGATGGCGGCGGCCAGCCCCACCGGGCCAGCGCCGACAATCGCCACGTCGTACATCTCACTCATGCGGGAAAGTCTGTCACGGAGAGGGCGGGCAGACGGTGAGGTCAACCGCTCAGGCGGCCATCCACGATCTGAACCACGCGGTCGCACAGGTCCAGCACGCGCTCGTCGTGGGTGACCATCACGGCGGCCTTGCCCCATTCGTGAACCTCCCGCGCGAGCATCCGCACCACCTCGCGGCCCCGCGTCCCGTCCAGGCTGGCGGTGGGTTCGTCGGCCAGGATCAGCGCCGGGTCGTTCATCAGCGCGCGGGCGATGGCCACCCGTTGCCGCTGCCCGCCGCTCAGGGCATCGGGGTAATGGCGGGCACGGTCCAGAAGGCCGAGGGTTCGCAGCAGCTCGTCCGCCTGCCGCGCCGCTTCCCGGCTGTTGCTGCCCGCCAGGCGCGGCACCAGCGTGAGCTGTTCGCGCATGGTCAGGTAGGGAATCAGGTTGCTGCTCTGGAGCACGAAGCCGAGGTGTTCCAGGCGGAAGGCGGGCAGCGCGCCCTGGGGTAGCGCCGTCACGTCCTGTCCCGCGATGACCACCTGCCCGGACGTGGGCCGCAGCAACGCGCCCGCGATGGACAGGAACGTACTCTTGCCGCTGCCGCTGGGGCCATTCACAGCGACCAGTTCGCCGGGCCGGACCTCGAGCGTGGCGGGGTGCAGGGCGGTGATGGTGCCCTCGCCGTCGCCATAGGTCTTGCTGACGTTCCGCAGGGACAGGATGGGGGTCATGGAGTTGGCGGCCTGTGGGAAGGGGCGGGGCGTTTCAAGAATCGCAGTCATGGCAGCTCCTTTGGGGGTGGGGGAGAGGTTGCGGGGCCTTCAAGCCGCCGTGCCAATCGCAATGAGCGGATCGACGCGGGCGATGCTCCGCAGGCTCAGCAGGCTGCTGAGGGCCGCGACCACGACCAGCAGGGCAGAGGCACCGAGCAGGGTGGGGGTGGTCAGCGCGAAGGGCAGCCCGGCGGGCAGCAGCGCCACGGCCCCCAGCGTGACCAGTCCAGCGAAGGCCACGGCCAGCACGGTCAGCAGCAGCATCTGCGCCACCAGGCTTCCGGCCAGGGTCCGGGTACTCGCCCCGATGGCCTTGAGCAGCCCGAGCTGCGGCGTCTTTTGCAGCGTCAGCACGTAGAAGAACACGGCCATCACGAAGGCAGCCACGACCACCAGGAACACCTGAATCATCGTCAGGCTGCCCTGCTCCTCCTTGTAGCCGGGGAGGGCCTGGAGGGTCTGGGCGCGGGTCGAGACGCCCAGGCCGTCCACTTGGGCGAGGCGGGCGGCGGTGGCGGCGTCCGTCTTCAGCGCGACGGTGTTCACCGTGTCGCCCGTGCGGGGATTCAGCGCGTGCCAGCGGTCCAGCGTGACAAAGACGACCGGCTGGTGGTTCAGGCGGGCCCCCTCCGTAAAGCCCATGACCTTCACGGTGTCGCCACTGGGCTTGAGGGTGAGGGTGTCCCCCAACTTCACGCCGTCCTCGCGGAAGGAGGCGTCCACGACCGCGCCGGTGCTGTCTGCCTTCAGGGCTTGGCCCTGCGTGGCTGTGGGCGTCATGAAGCTCTGCGGCTCCACGCCCACCAGCACGGCACTGAGTTGCCGCTCGCCGTTGCTGAAACTGGCGAAGCTCTGGGCGAGGGATGTGGCGTCCTTTCCGGCGATGGCCCGAATGCGCTGCACGTCATCGGCGGTCAGGAAGGAGCGGGTGAAGACGCCCTCGGCATCCCTGATGGTGACGAAATGGGTGGCGGGGGTTTCGATCAGCAGCGCCGCGTTGTCGTGGGCAAGACCGCGGGTCAGGCCGGTCAGCATAAAGACCATGAAGGCGATCAGGGCGACGATGCCGCCGATCAGCAGTGAGCGGAAGCGGTGATGTTGCAGTTCGCGCAGGGCCAGATACATAGAACCTCCCGAGCTTACTTACCGATAGGTAACTAAGACTGACTTACCGTACGGTAAGGAGCAATGAGGGAAAGTGAGCTGTCCTTCTTTTGAAGGCTGGGGTGTTGGGAGGGGAAAGGTGAACGGCGCTTCAGTCCACGCCGCCGCGCACCAGCATCAGGCCGATGGTGTACTCGGGTGCGCCTGCGGTTTCCGGATCGCTGAACTCCTCCAGTAAGGCGATCAGGCGGCGCTTGAGTTCGGCGGCCCGCTCGCGGCTGAGGCGGTTGTTGCCAATATTCAGCAGGAAGGGTTCGTCTCCGACAAAGAGGGCATCCGCCGTCCCGCCGAGGTCGCCCATGCGGAGATTGCTCGTCTCAGGTCCCTGTTCCAGCCAGTAGCCCCAGATCGGCTGGTGCTCACGCAGCAGGTTCGTACTGAGCTGCACGAACCGTGCCATACGCGGCAGGATCTGCGCGGCCAGAAAGGCTTCCAGTGTCTCCGCGCCCGTGACCTCGAAGGAAATGAACCAGCGCGGGGCCACCCGGTACCACTTGACCGCCCGCCCCGCGCGGGGCTGCACGCTGACGACCTCCGCCACGCCCGCCCGCACCAGCTTGCCCAGCAGGTAATGGGCACGCTGCAAGTTCACGTCCAGATGTGCGGCCACCTCACTCGCGCTGCGCGGCGCGTGCATCAGGAACCCCAGCAGCGGGCGCAGCGTCACGTCCAGCAGCAGGGCCGCCTGGGCCGCGTTCGCCACTTGATGCCCGGTCATGCGACGAGTGTAGAAGGCGCCAACTCCAAAAGGCCCCTGTCCTTTCGAGTAGACCCTTTTCAGACTCAGGCCATGCCCGCGAAGCTCTGGAACCGTGACTTCATCCTGTGGCTGCTCGGCTCGGCGCAGTCGCAACTCGGCTCGGCGCTGGCGTCTATCGCGCTGAGTTTCCTGGTGCTGCACCAGACCGGCTCGGCGGGCCGCATGGCGCAGACGCTGGCGCTGAGCCTGGCGCCCTTCGTGCTGATGCCGCTCGCGGGGGCGCTGGTGGACCGCGTGAGCCTGAAGGTGCCGCTGATCGCTGCCAACATCGCGCGCGGGCTGCTGCAACTCACCGTGGGCGGATTGGCGCTGGCCTGGAGTGAGGTGCCGCTCTGGGTGGTGAACGGGGCGGCGCTGCTGGCCGGGCTGGCGACCATCTTTGCCAATCCCGCCAGCAGTGCCGCCGTGCCGGGGCTGGTGCCTGAGCGCGAGCTGGCGCGGGCGAACGGCCTGCTGGGCAGCGTCAATCAGGGTCTGTGGCTGCTCGGCACGCTGGCGGGCGGCTGGATCGTCTCGCGCTGGTCCCCGGCGCTGGCCATCGTGCTGGACGGCGTGGGCTTTCTGATCTTCGCGGCGTTGCTGACCGGAGTGCGGTTGCCGCCGCGTCCTCCCGCTCAGGCCGCTTCGGGCGTGCTGGCCGACGTGCGGGCGGGCTTGCGGCTGATGCGGCGCTCGAAGGTGCTGAGCTTCGTGCCCGTCATCGGCTTCGTGCTGAATGCCGCGCTGGCCCCGGTGATGGTGGTCCTGCCCAAGCTGATGGAGACGCTGGGGGCGGGGGCGCGGGGCTACGGCGTCTATCTCGCGCTGGAAAGTGCGGGGATGCTGCTCGCCGGGGCGCTGATCGCCGTGCTGGGACAGCGGTTGCCGCCACGTGTGGGCACGACCGCCGGTTTCGTCGTCGTGACGCTGGCCTACGCAGGCATGGGGTGGGCGCCCGTCTTTCCAGTCCTGCTCGCCTGCGCGCTGGTCCTCGGCTTCGGCCTGAGCCTGCTGAACACGCCGCTGACGACCCTAATGCAGCAGATGGTTCCCGCCGCCTACCTGGGCCGGGTCTTCGCGGTGCTGGGGGCCGCCTCGTCGCTGGGGATGCCGCTGGCGCTGGCCGCCGTGTCGCCGCTGGTGGACCGCTTACCCGTGACGCTGTGGTTTGCCCTCTGCGCCGGGATGATGGCGCTGGGGACGCTGGCCTGGGTGGGCGTGGTGCGCGCGGAACGGGGGACGGCAGCGCTGGACGTTCCCCAGGAAGGGGCGGCCGCCGATTAAACTCGGGCGATGAAGGTTGTCCAGCGGTGGGGAGGACTGGCCCTGTGTCTGAGCGGGCTGGCCCTGGCGGGAGGCGGAGGTCCACCGGCGCCCCTCACCCGTGACGCCGCCCTGCGGAGGTTGCCCGGCGTGACGGTCACGGAAGCGCCCACCGGGAATTTCGAGGTGGATTCCGCCCGCTGGATGTCGGGCGTCGGTTACGCCTATGCCGCGCAGGTCCGCGTCGGCACGAAAGCCGAGCGTGTATTGCTGTCGCCGGTTGCCATCGACAACAGCTCAACCGTCAACAGTCTGCGGGCCTACGTGGAGACGACTTCACCCACCGCCTCACAGCGGCAGGCCCTCGTCCACGTCGCCCGCAGCTTCCTCCAGGGTTGCGCCCCGGAGCAGGCGGCGCAGGCGCAAAGCATCTGGCCGGGGCTGGCCCGTCACGACTGGACCGCCGCCCTGGGATGGCAGGAACGTCAGCTCGGAAGCGTGCGTGTGGGCTGGAGTAGGCGGGAAGGGCTGAACGTCGCAGGCCATGAAGCTGCGGGGTTGAGCGTGGACTGGCCCCGCAGCTCGGGCCGCTGCGTGTTCTGAGCGCGTTCCCCAGGAAGTGACCCCCGCCGCCGATTAAACTCAGGGCATGACGCAGACCACGCAGGGGCAGACCCGCACCGAGTCCGACACGATGGGCCAGGTCCAGGTGCCCGCCAACCGCTACTGGGGCGCGCAGACCGAACGCTCGATTCACAACTTCCCGATTGGCCGCGACACCTTCGTGTGGGGCCGCCCGGTGATCCGCGCCCTCGGCATCCTGAAAAAAGGCGCGGCGCAGGCGAATGCCGAACTGGGCGAACTGCCGCAGGACATCGCCGACCTGATCGTGCGGGCCGCCGACGAGGTGATCGCCGGAAAGCTGGACGAGCATTTCCCCCTGGTCGTGTTCCAGACCGGCTCGGGCACCCAGAGCAACATGAACGCCAACGAGGTGATCTCCAACCGCGCGATTGAACTCGCGGGCGGCGAGATGGGCTCCAAGAAGCCCGTCCACCCCAACGACCACGTGAACCGCGGCCAGAGCAGCAACGACACCTTCCCGACCGCCATGCACATCGCCGTCGTGCTGGAGCTGAACGAGCGGCTGTACGGCAGCGTGGGCAAGCTGCGGGGCACGCTGGCGCAGAAGGCCGAGCAGTACAAGGACCTGGTGAAGGTGGGCCGCACGCACCTGCAAGACGCCACGCCGATCACGCTGGGGCAGGAAATCGGGGGCTGGGTCGCGCAGATCGACTTTGCGCTCTCGGAAGTCAAGCACGCCGAGCAGGGCCTCTACGACCTCGCCATCGGCGGCACGGCGGTCGGGACCGGCCTGAACGCGCACCCGCAGTTCGGGGACCTCGCCGCGCAGAAGTACGAGGCCGAAACCGGCTTCCCCTTCCGCAGCGCCGAGAACAAGTTCGCCGCCCTCAGCGCCCACGACGCGCTGGTGCAGGTTTCCGCCGCCCTGCGAACCCTGGCGGGCGCCCTGATGAAGATGGCGAACGACGTGCGCTGGCTGGCCTCCGGCCCCCGCAACGGCATCGGGGAGATCACCATTCCCGAGAACGAACCCGGCTCCAGCATCATGCCCGGCAAGGTGAACCCGACCCAGTCGGAGGCCATGACGATGGTCACCACGCGCGTCTTCGGCAACGACGCGACGGTCGCCTTCGCCGGAACGCAGGGCAACTTCCAGCTCAACGTCTTCAAGCCGGTGATGGTCCACGCCGTGCTGGAAAGTATCCGCCTGATCAGCGACGCCTGCCTCGCCTTCAACGACAACGCCGCTACCGGCATCCAGCCCAACGAGGCCCGCATCCGGGAAAACCTCGACAAGAACCTGATGCAGGTGACGGCGCTGAACCGCCACATCGGCTACGACAAGGCCGCCGCCATCGCCAAAAAGGCCCACAAGGAAGGCACCAGCCTGAAGGAAGCGGCGCTGGGGCTGGGGTACGTTACGCCTGAAGAGTTCGACGCCTGGGTCGTGCCGCTGGAGATGACGCGGAGCTGAGGCGGGCGGAAAGGGCAGGGGCTACCCCGCAGAGACGGGAGCAGCCCTGTTCTCCTTGACGGAGATCATCCTCCGGGCCTCGACCAGTGTTCCCAGCGCCTGCGCCGCCGCCTCCCGCCGGGAGACGAAGTTCTGCGGGCTGGGGTGCGGGCAGGCAAGGGTGGACAGCGGTGAGCCGACCAGCGGCCAGGCGCGCTCGGCGTGTCGCCCCACCAGCACGACGGTCTGGAGGCTGGGTAGCCGGGAGAGGAGCTGCCGGGTGAGGGGCGCCGCCTCGGCATACTGCGCGGGCCGGGGGGTCACGACGCCGCCCTCGCTCATCTGCCAGGGGACGGCGTTCCACATCAGCACGTCGCGGCGCCTCAGGCCCGAGAGGTGCAGCAGGCAGCGCAGGTTTTCCGCCGTCCCGTCGGGGTTGTCCATCGAGACGAACCGGGTGCGGCTCACGACCGGGCCGGGGGATTCGAGCAGCAGCAGCACCTGCGCCGCCATGCCGCCGTCTGCCGGATCGAAATAGGGTATCCAGCGTCCGCTTTCCGCGCGCTCCAGTTCGACCCAGCGGTTAAGCGGGGCGACGTGGGAGGCGAAGACCTGAGCCATTCTGGTCCGCTGAACGTCATCCGATTTCAGAGTGCGCGTCTCCATCTGTTGATTCTGCCCCGCCCTCAGCGGCCTGCATAAGTTGACTTCCCCTGCATCCCACGCTATCCTTTTTTTATCACCGCCCGAGAGGCGGCTTTTTTATTGCCGGTGGCCTCTAAATGCGCCTTCACCTGAGTCTCGCCTGCTTGGCCCGGCGTGCAGGCAGGCTAATTTCATGACCGACGATTCGCAGAAGAAGCCCTACGACCCCGCGAACACCGCGCCAGCCGAGGGCCAGAGCCATCCGATTCCGCCGCAGGACCGGGGCAAGGCGCCCAACTTCGACCCCGCGAACGAGTCCCCCGCCGAGGGCCAGAGTCACCCGATCCCGCCGCAGGACCGGGGCCAGAATCCAGGCGTTGACCCTGCCGCGAAGGACCAGCCCGCCGAGGGGGGCCGCGACGACGGTCTTCCCGGAGCGAGTACGCCCACGACCACCCGTGACTGAGGTGCCCGAGCTGAACGTGGCCCGCCCCGCTGTGGAGCGGGCCGAACTGCTCACGTGGATGTTCGGGCGCCTGCGGGCCGAGTACGGCGAGAAACACCTCGTTCCCCGCCGGGAGCCGATGCACGAACTCATCAGCACCATCCTCTCGCAGCGCACCACCCAGCAGGACGAGGAGATCGCCTACCAGGAATTGCGGCAACTGGGCGACTGGGACGCGATCATCGAGGCCCCCACCGAGGTGGTCGCCCACGCGATCAGGCGCAGCAACTACCCGGAAAGCAAGGCGCCACGCATCCAGGCCACCCTGCGCGCGATCCGCGAGCAGCGGGGTGGGTACGACCTCGATTTTCTGGCGGACCTGCCCGTGGGGGACGCGCTGAAGTGGCTCACCGACCTGCCGGGCGTGGGCGTGAAGACCGCCTCGCTGGTGCTGCTCTTCAACTATGCCCGCCCGGTCTTCCCGGTGGACACGCACGTTCACCGCGTCACCACCCGCGTCGGCGTGATTCCGCGGATGGGCGAGCAGGCCGCGCACCGGGCACTGCTGAAACTGCTGCCACCCGACCCGCCCTTCCTGTTCGAACTGCACCTCAACCTGCTGCGGCATGGGCAGAAGGTCTGCACCTGGGCACGCCCGAAGTGCCCGGTATGCGTGCTCCGCGAACGCTGCGACGCCTTTGCGATCTACGGGAACGACGTGCCGAGTTTCGGGGAGAAGAAATAGGCAGAGAGCTCAGGACTTACGCGATTGGGAAGAGGAAAGCGTGTAGGACACTGTTTTTTCGCCTCCCCCTTGACTTGCAAAGCTGCGAAGCAGAGGGGGGACTGGTACAGCTCGCACCGCGAGAGGCTGGGACTTGCAAAGCTGCGAAGCAGAGGGGGTGAACGGGCAGAGCGTCCCAGCGCCACATTTTCTCAATTCCCCCGACCTTCCGCTCCAGAGGTTCGCGTCAGTCCTGAGCTTTTGACTCAAGCGTCAGCCTTTCTTGTCCTCCGCCTCGGGCCACAGGTCAAACTGGGTGCCCGGCCCGACCCCCGCCCCCTGTGCCCAGACCGACGCGGCCTGCGACTTGCGTGCTTCCGGCTGGACCGTCTGCACCCGCACCGCCCCCCCGCCGCACGCGACGGTCAGCCCCTCTCCGTCCACGCGCAGCACCTCGCCCGGCTGGCCCTGGCCTTCCGTGACGCTCAGGCCACTCAGCTTCAGCCTCGCTCCATTGAGAAATGCGGTCGTCTGCGGCCAGGCCGCCACACCCCGGAAACGGTTCACCACGGCCTGCGCGCTGTCCTGCCAGCGGACGAAGCCGTCCTCCTTCACCAGCAGGGGAGCGTGGGTGGCTTTTGATTCGTCCTGCGGAACCGGCGTCAGATCAGGCAGGCGCGACAGGGCCTCCACGATCAGCCGCGCGGCCTGGGTGCTCAGGGCCTCGGCCAGTTCGATGCTGGTCCACTCGGGCGCGATGGGCAGTTCCTCCTGAAGCAGGATCGGCCCGGTGTCCATGCCCGCGTCCGTCTGCATGATGGTCGTGCCGGTGACCGTCTCGCCCCGGATCAAGGCCCACTGGATCGGCGCCGCGCCCCGGTAGGCGGGGAGGAGGCTGGTGTGGGTGTTCAGGAAGCCGAAGCGGGGGACGGTGAGCAGCGCGGCGGGCAGAATCTTGCCGTAGGCGCAGGTGACCGCCACATCTGCGCCGCTCTCCCGCAACTGCGTCTCGAAGGCCGCGTTTCCCCGCAACTTCTTGGGCTGCGCGAGGGGGAGGCCCAGCCCGGCGGTGCGGGCGGCAATGGGCGGCGGCGTGAGCTTGAGGCCCCGGCCCACCGGTTTGTCGGGTTGTGCGACCACCAGCACCACCTCGAACTGCTCACGGATGGCTTCCAGCACGGGCAGCGCGAAGGCGGGCGAGCCGAAAAAGGCCACGCGCGGCGCGGTGGGGGCGCTCAAGCCTCCCGCTCCCGCCGCAGTTTCTCGGCCTCGGCCAGCCCTTGCAGGTACGCCTTGGCCTGGCGCTGCATCGCGGCCAGCTCCTTGCGGTGGTCCTCGGTCACGGCCGGGGGCAGGCGGTCGAGGAAGAAGACGCCGTCGAGGTGATCCGTCTCGTGCTGGAAGACGCGGGCCAGATAATCGTCTGCCTCCAGTGTCCGCTCCTGCCCGTCCAGATCGGTGTAACGCACCTGCACGGCGCGAGCACGGGCTACGCCTTCCTCATAGATGCCGGGGATGCTGAGGCAACCTTCCTGGTAGGAACGGTCCTTTTTCTTGTCGGTGACGGTCAGGACCGGGTTCAGCATCACGAATTCGCGCAGGACGCGGGACTTCAGGGGTGCCTCCTGCCCCTCATTCTCCTCCTCGTCGTCCTCGTACTCCACGGCGACGAACAGCCGCACCGGCAGGCCCACCTGGGGCGCGGCCAGGCCGACGCCGCGCGCCTCGAACATCGTCTCCAGCATGGTGTGGGCGACCTCGCGCACCGACTGCGGGGAGAAGCCGGGGACGGTCAGGGTGTCGGTCGGCTGCACCGGCCTCGCCTTGCGGCGCAGCACCGGGTCGCCGTACAGGCGGATGGGGTAAACGCGGGGGGCCTCGGCCATAGCTTCTCATTTTATCAGAGGCCCTCTGCGGAGCGCAGGCCACGCGGCACCTTCGGCCGGAACGAAGCGCGTCTGATTCCTTTTCTCACGTCCCGCCCAGCATGCCCCCCTAGGGTCGAGGGACCATGCCCACACGTTTTGCCCTGATGCTGACCGCCGCCCTGCTGGGCAGCCTCGCCGCCGCGCAGACGGCGGTGCCCGCCCCCGCGCAAGCCGCGCCCGCCCCCGCGCCCGGGCAGACCGCCGAGCAGGCCGCCGCCCAGGCCCGCGACCTGGTGGAGCAGGCCCGCCGCACCTATCCCAAGGGCAGCGCGAGCATCGACCAGATTCTGTGGAAACAGGCCGCCACCGCCGCCGAGCAGGCCGTGCAGCTCGCGCCGAACAACCCCGAGTACCTGAAGCTCCGCGCGCAGATTTACACGGAAGTCGGCTTCTGGCGCCAGGCCGAACTCGCCTGGAACGCCTACTTTCAGGCCGTGCCGCAGGCGAGCGATGCGGACCGGCAGCAGGCCGCGGCGGTCCAGTACAACCTGGGGTACGCCGCGTACACGCGCAACCAGCCGGAGGAGGCCGCACGCTTCTTCGCCGCCTGCCTGAACCTCGACGCGCAGAACGTGGACTGCGCGACGTGGGCGGCCCGCACTGCGCTCGAAGCCGGGAACTACGCGCAGGCGCAAACGCTGTACGCCCGCGCCCTGCAACTCAAGCCGGGCGACAAGACCCTCACGTACTTCCAGGGCCTCGCGCAGCGGGCCAGCCGCTACGGTCCGGCGGCCACCCGCGCCTTCAGCCGCGCTTACGTCGATCTGGACGCGGGCCGCCAGGCCCAGGCGCTCGCCGGGTTTCAGGAAGCGGCCCGCACCGCCCCCAACTTCACCGAGGCCTGGCGGGAAGCGGGCCGCCTCGCGCTCGAACTCGGGAACGCGCAGGCCGCCCGCGCCGCGTATCAGGGGGCGGCCGCCCTGCCCGACGCGACCGCCAGCGACCGCTACAACCTCGCGCTGGCGCAGGAAGGCGAGCAGTACGGGTTGAAGGCGGTGCAGACCTTCCGGGGCGCCTACGCGAAGTACGCGGCGGGCGACCAGGCGGCGGCGGAGGCGGGCTTCCTCGACGCCACCCGCCAGAACCCGCAGTACGCCAAGGCCTGGGCCTGGCTGGGCCGCGTCCGTTACGAGATGAAGAACTACGCCGGGGCGGCCGAAGCCTACGCCCAGGCCGTGCAGCTCGACCCAAGCGACAAGAGCAGCGCGTATTACCTGCGGCTGGCGCAGCAGGGGAAGTGAAGGGGGGGCGGTGAGTGGGGCGTGGGGGTCGCCTCACGCCCTTTCACCCGCCCGTCAGTCTGAGCGCCTACGCTGGGGCCATGCGCCCTGCCGTTCTGCTTTTGCTGCCCCTGACCCTCGCCGCGTGTGGCTCGCGTGATGTGAAGGCGCCCGACGCCTACAACCTGAGCGGCACTATCAGCGGGGACTGGGGCGAAAATCCTCACCTGCGGCTGGCACTGGTGGGGGTGGGCTTTCCGTCGGCCGTCACGAACGACGGCAACCAGCCGCAGAACGTGGTGCCGAGCGGCGGGCCGAACACCTGGGCCTTCGGGTTTGACCTGCCGGACGCGCCCACCCTGGCGACGGTGGCCGGGGTCTATCAGGTGGTGGTGTACAACGACACGAACAACACCGGCACCTACAACGTTGGGGAACCGTTCGCGCGCAATCGGCAGTGGCTGGTCTACAGCCTCCTGGGCGGCGACATTCCAGCCGTCAAGGTGAACGGCGAGGAGATCACCCCCGCCATGACGGTGAAACGTGGCTGGAACCTCTACAACCGCAACTTTCCCCTCAGCGACAGCAACCCCAGCCCGGCAGCGAAAATCACCGGATACGACCTCAGCCGCTGACCCTCAGAACCCTCCAAACGCTGCCTCCCCGGTGGCGTTTTTTTGATCCCCTACAGATTCGCCTTGAAAAATTCCACGCTGCGCCTCAGCGCCAGCCCCAGGTTCCGGCTGAGGTTGTGGTTGTCGCCCTCGTAGCGGTAGGCCTCCACGTTCTGCCCGGCGGCGCGCAGGTCGTGGGCGAGGTCCTGTTGGAAGCTGTAGGGCACCTCCTCATCCCCCGTGCCCTGCTGGAGCTGGATGGGCCGCCCGTTCAGGTCCTTTAGGTAGGCATTGGGGCTGAGGGCGCGCAGGTAACGGCGGCCCAGGGGATTAAGGGTGCGCTTTTCCTCGCCCGGCGCACGGTTCCAGTCGGTCGCCAGCACGTCGTAACTGGCGACCACGCCCGCCCAGAGGGAGGCGGCCTTCAGGTCGGGGTCCACCAGCATCGCCCGCAGGCTCAGTTGCCCGCCCATGCTGTGCCCCCACAGGCCGAGGCGGGCCCGGTTCACGCGGGGGTCTTTTTTCAGGCTGGCGGCGGCGTTCAGCACGTCCACGGTGTAGCCGGGGTCGTTGTAGCCGCCCAGGGCCTCGCCTTCCGAGTGGCCGTGCCCCCGGTAGTCACTCTTGAGGGTGACGAAGCCCGCCCGCGCGAAGGCGTCCTGGTAGGCGACATACCTCTCGGTGGTGCGGTACTCGTCGGGCGGGATGTAGCCGTGGTTGAACACGATGGCGGGCCAGCCCCCCCTGGGCGGGGTGCCGTTGGGGACGGTCAGCAGGCCATAGATGGTCAGGCCGTCCGACTGGTAGCTCACGATCTGGCGCGAATAGTTGACGCCGGGGTTCAGCTTCCGCACGACCTTCAGGGCGCTGCCGGGGTACTCCCGCGCCCGTAATGCCTGGATGCTGATGGGCTGCTGCGCCACGAAGGCCTTCAAGGCCGCGTCCGTCACCTCACCCAGTGGCGCGGTGGGGCTGGGCGTGTCGGTCGTGGGGGCCCCCTTTTCCCCGGTCGGTGCCATCCGGGTTGACGCCCAGGGCATCTTGAAGGGGAGCTTCTCCGGGGCCATGAAGGCGATATATCCCGCCCCGGCGATCAGGAGCAGCAGCACGAGGTTCAGGAGCCGCCTCATCATCCGGCCCTCCGCACGCCGCCAGCCTCGCCTTGAGCAACCCCACGGAATCTATCCGGGCTTTCTGTGGGTTGCGGCTCAGGTTTGCGGGCCGCCTGCGTCCTGGGCAGCCAGGCCGGGAGGAGGAGAACCGTGGACCTCATCCCGACAGGCTAGAGGCGTCTTCCGGCCCTGACCGGATGCGCGGTCACAGGGCAGGGCGAGGGAGCCTTCAGCCGTTCCTCAAGCCGGGGTCACGCGGCCTGCGCTCCCGGTACAGTTCAGGCATGTCCTCCCTGTGGCAACGCCCGGCCCTCGATCTTCTCCAGGCGGCGGCGAGCGGCGCACCCACTCCCGGCGGCTCCACGGCGGCCCTGACGGGGGCCTTCGGCGCGGCACTGCTGGAGATGGCCCTGCACATCACCCTGAACAAGCACCGGGAGGGAGAGGAGGAGTTGCTCCGGGTCCTCCAGACCGCGACTGGTCTGCGGGAGCGGCTTCAGGCCCTGGCAGACGAGGACGTGCGGGCCTTTGGCGCCTACGTCCAGGCCACCCGGCTCCCGCAGGACACCCCGGCGCAGGAACGTGAGCGGGCAGAGGCCCTGGACCGTGCGGAACGGGCGGCGGTGCGGGCGCCCCTTGAGCTGGCCCGGACGCTCGTGGAGGCCCTGAACCTCGCCCGGCAAATCCTCCCGCACGTCCATACGGAAGTGACGAGTGACGTGGGCGCGGGGGCGGCGATTCTGGCGGGTGCCCTGCGCGCTGGCCTGCTGACGGCCGAGATCAACCTGCCGCACCTGCCGGAAGAGGAGCGCCCCGCGCTGCGGGCCGAGCGGGACACCTTGCAGGCGCAGGGCACCCGCCTGGTCACGGCCATACTGCGCCGGACCCGCGCCCGCCTCGGCGGCGACTGACCGTTTCCTCACCGCCCGGCCCTTACAATCGGCACTGATGCTGTGGACCCGTCCCCTGGTGATGCTGCGGCTGCTGGCGCTGCTGCTCACCAGCGAACTGGTCCGCAGCGGGTTTTTCGTGTCGGCGCTGCCGGTGACCGGGCCGGACCTGGGGCTGGGCACGGCGGTGATCGGGGGGATGGTCGGCGTCCATTACCTCGCGGACGCGCTCGCCAAAGGGCCGGTGGGGCTGGTCACGGAACGCTGGGGGCTGGGGCGGGTGCTGACGCTGGGGAGCGTGCTGGGGCTGGCCGCCGTGCTGGGCGCGCGGCTGTCGCCCTCCCCGGCGTGGGGAGTGCTGGGGTGCGCGCTGTGGGGCGTCACCTACGCGGCGCTGTGGCCGGGCGTGATGAGCACCTCACAGGCGCTGGCCCGGCCGGGGCGCACGGCGCGGGCGCTGGCCGTCTCCAGCCTGAGCGTGGCCCCGGCGATTCTGGGCGGCGTGCTGGGCGTCGGGCCGCTGATGCTGGCGCATCCCGCCGCCGCCTGGACGCTGCTGGTGGGGGCACAGGGCGCGGCCCTGCTGCTGGCGCTGAGTCTGCTGCGCCTGCACCTGCCCCACCTCCCCGGCGCGGCGCTGCCGGGCGGCATGTGGCAGGGCTGGGCGCGGGTGGCCGTGCTGCTACCCGCCGCCTTCGCGCAGACGCTCGCGCCGGGGCTGCTGGTCACCCTGTTCTATCCGCTGCTCGCGCGGCTGGGGCTGGGGCTGGGGGACCTGATCGGACCGGGGTTGCTGGCCCTGGGCACTTTCGGGCTGGGCCTGTGGGGCGCGGGCAGGCTGGCCGACCTGGCGCACCCCCGCCGGGCACTCACGCCGGGCCTGCTGCTGCTGGCCCTGACCTTCGCGCTGGCGGCGCTGCCGGGACTGGAAGGGCGGCTGTGGCTGCTCGCGCCACTGCTGGGCCTGGGGTACGGGGCGTTCGTCACCGGCTGGAACGGGCTGGTGGGCCGGGTGCTGCCCGCCGGTCACCGGGCCGCCGCGTGGGGCACCGTGATGGCGGTCGAGGCCCTGGGCTACGCTGCCGGGCCGTTGCTGGGGGGTGCCGCCTGGGCCAGCTTCGGCGCGGCGGGCGTGTTCACGCTGGGGGCCGCCGTATTCCTGCTCACCGAGGCTTATTACCTCTGGCCGGGCCGGGCCGTCACGCGAGCCCTGCCGAATCCCGAGTGATCCCCGCGCCGCGCAGGTCGCCGCTACAGCCCTGCCGGGTCCACCAGCAACGGTTCCTCGGTTTCGAAGGCCTCGGCGTAGCGCACGCGGACGAGGGTGCCCCAGTACATCAGGCGGGCGCGGCGGCGCTCGACGATCTCCGGGGTCACCGTCTCGGACACGTACTCGCCAGTGAACTGGCTGGTATGGGCACGGATCGCGGCCTCCCAGTCGGGCAGCACCGCCCCCACATCCACCAGCAGATTCGCGTCGATGTCCGCGTTGCCCTGGTACAGCAGCACGCGGGAGACGCGGTGCGGCTCACCTCCCACGTCCGCCTTGCGCAGCGCCGCGAGATGCAGCGCCCGCTTGGCGAGGTGGTAGGTGCCGAAGTGGTCCGGGTGGCGGTCCCGGTGGTGCGGCACGACCAGCACGCGCGGCCGCACCGCGCGCAGCACCGCCGCCAGCGCCGCCGCCCCCTGCGGCGTATCGGCCAGCTCCCCGTCCGGTAAGCCGAGCTGCCCGCGCCAGGCCAGGCCCATGATCCGTGCCGCCGCCACGCACTCCGCCTCCCGCACCTCAGGGGTACCCTGGGTGCCCCGCTCGCCGCGCGACAGTTCCAGCACGCCCACCGTCCGACCCTCCCGCGCCAGACGGATCAGGGTGCCGCCCGCGCCGATCTCCGCGTCGTCGGGGTGCGGCGCGAGGCACAGCCAGTCGAGCGGCTGCACGGTTCCGTAGAGGGTGCGCCAGAGTTCAGTCATGTCCAGCAGGATAAACCGGCCACTCGGGGCAATAAAAAACCCGCCTCTTCGGGCGGTGATGTCAAACACTATAGCGTGGAATGCAGGGAACGTCAATTTATGCATTCGGGAGCCGGGGAAAAGAACGGGAGAAACAGGGTCGGCGCACAGCTCACCCGCTGCTGGCTGCATCAGCTTTCCGGTGTCTGTTTGAAAAGGGGAAGTCCAGAGGGCAGGACCGCCCCCCTCCCAACCTCTGCAAGCAGCTCTCCGAGTCCCCCGCCAGGGGGGAGGAGCAACAAACTCAAGCCTTCTCAGCACCGGCCAAAGCCGAAGTCCCCTTGTCTTTTCATAATTCTGTAGCCAACGGCCGATCCCTACCTCCAGGGGGGCAGGCATGGCAGAGGAGCTTTCCGGCCGGAGCCACGCAGCCGCCAGGCAGAGATCAACAGGTTCCAGGCAGAAACCGTCAACGCCCCATCAGCCTGCCTCCCCGGTCCGCCTGTTCATCCAGCCGCTCAGAGGCACGGCCCCCAGGCATTCGGCAGTACGGGTTGAGCCGGGCCTTCTCGCCGGAAAGGAACCCTGTTCGGCAGGCCACTGCGGCTGAGCCTGCCCCGCTTCAGCCGGTCCCGCCGTTCTCCTCAAGAGCCGCGAGTGCCCTGCGGAAAACGTTCAGGGTGCCGCCGTCATACAGCACGACCCGGACCCGCAGGTCCGGATGCGTGGTCAGGAAGTCACGGATGGTCCGCAGGGCGACGGTCGCCGCTTCCTCCTTGGGGTAGCCGTAGACGCCTGTGCTGATGGCCGGAAAGGCCACCGAGTCACAGCCGTGCTCCACGGCGAGGCGCAGGCTCTCGCGGTACGCGCCCGCCAGCCGCGCCGCCTCGCCCTGCCCGCCGCCGCGCCAGATCGGCCCGACCGCGTGAATCACGAAGCGCACTCCCTGGCCCTCCATGCGGAAGGCAGGCGTGATCACCGCTGTTCCCGTCGGTGTGCCGCCCACTCTGCGGATGGCCCGCAGCAGCTCGGGCCCCGCCGCGCGGTGAATCACGGCGTCCACGCCGCCCCCACCGGCCAGTTCCTTGTTCGCGGCGGTCACGACGGCGCACGTCCGCTCCTGCCCGATGTCCCCCTGCACGAGTTCGAGTGGCATGGGGCAGCCTACCGTGCCTGGGGCCTCAGCTCTCGACCACGCGCTCCAGGTCCTCGCGGGTCAGGGCGCTGCTGCGGACCGTGTCAGCCAGCCGCAGCGCCTCGCGGTCCTCCGCCGTCCACTCGGCCTCGGGGCGCTGGCGGGCATGTTCGGCGCGTTGCACGGCCTGGAGTTCACGCACGGCGCGGTCCAGATCGTCGTTCACGACCACGTAGCGGAAGGCGTGGGCCTCCATGATCTCGTCCCGGGCGCGGGCCAGACGTTTTTCGATGCGCTCCGGCGTCTCGGTCGCGCGGCCGGTCAGGCGGCGGCGCAACTCGGTGAGGCTGGGCGGCATGATGAACACCAGCACCGCCGCCTCGCCCATGCGCGCCTTGACCTGCATGGCCCCCTCGACCTCGATCTCCAGCACCACGTCCTGCCCGCGCGCGAGCGCCGCCTCGATGGGTTCGGTGGGCGTGCCGTAGTGGTTGCCCACAAACTGCGCGTGCTCCAGAAAGCCGTCCTGGCTGGCCTTTTCCTGAAACACCTCGGGCGTCACGAACACGTAGTCCACGCCGTCGCGCTCGCCTTTGCGGGCCTCACGGGTGGTCCAAGAGGTCGAGTAGAACACGTCCTGCCCGGCCAGCCAGCGCTCGCGCAGCGTGCCCTTGCCGACGCCGGACGCGCCCGTCATCACGATCAATAGGCCCCGGCGGGGTGTGGAGGAGGTCGAATCCGTTCTCGGGTCAGGCGTGGCAACCATCATTCCCGACAGCATACGGCCCGGCGGGAGACAAGCGGAGCAGACCAGGGGGCAGGGGAGACGGAAAAGCCGCCTCACCTGCCCCCGTTTCTATGCCGCGCTTACTTGGCTTTGGCGCTGCTCTTGCTCTTGGTGCCGCCGCCCTTGGTATTGCGGGCGCGGCTCTTGCCGAGCGCCTGGCCCTTTTCGTAGCTGGCCTGCATCTTGCGGCGGGTTTCTTCCGCCAGCGCCCTGAAGTCCACCAGCCCGGCCTCGATGTTTTCGGCGGTGGGCTTGACCGTGCCGGTGCGGCGGGACGCGCCCAGTTCATTGTTGGTCTGCTCGAACCACTGCTCGAAGGCGGGCGTCACCTCGAACAGCATGTCCTTCGTGTCGCGCTGGTAGCTGCCTTCCGCGCCGCGGCGGCTGAACGCCTTGGGCATCGTGAAGCGTTCGGGCAGATACGTGGCATCGAACTGGCCTTCACGCACCGCTTCGCGGAACTGCTTGACAAAGGCGTCGCTGCGCTGGGGATTGCTGAGTTCTTGTATCTGCTCGCTGAGTTTCTTGTAAGCCATGTTGACTCCTCCAGTACCAGAGTATGGGTCCTGGCCCGCATGTCTGTAAAGATGCTCCCCTTCTTGAAGCGGCCCGCCCCGTCTATCTCCAGACCCCCTGTATCTTTTGGCCGCCTGCTGGCTCGCTCACAGGTTGGGAAAACCCCCGGCCGCAAAGAAAAACGCGCGGTGTCGTGTCCTGGGATGCATCAGCAGGGCCAGGGATCAGGACGGCTGGCTCTCGTCCAGGCCGACGCCGAAGCCCTGGTCCAGCAGCGCCTCGCTGTAGGTGCGGAAGGCGAGCATGGTCTGCGTGCGGGTGATCCCCTCCACCTTCCGCAGATGCCCGGTGACCACGTCGTCGAGGTCGTCGTAGCGGTCCAGTTTGAGCACCGCCACGATGTCCCACTCCCCCGTCACGCTGTAGACCTCGCGCACCCCCGGCACGCCCGCCAGCGCCACGGCGGTTTCCTGAATGCGTTGCCGCTCTGCCTGGACCATCACGATTGCGGTGACCATAGGTGCATTGTGGCCTATGGAGAGCCATCAGCGGCCAGCTTTCAGCTGTCAGCAGGGGAGAGCTTTTGCTGAAAGCTTCCCCTGACCGTTCGTTCGGGGACGTTCTGCCGCGTGTGGCGGGGGTATCGTGGGCGCATGACTGCCACCGCTCCCACCCCCGCGTCGGTGACGCCGCGTGAGCAACTGCTGAACCGCATCCAGCGCGATATTCCCATCGTCCAGCACCCCTACCGCGTCATTGCGGAGGAAGTCGGGCTGACCGAGGCCGAGGCCCTGGACATCCTGCGCGAGGTGAAGGCCGAAGGGGTGCTGCGGCAGGTGAGCGCCATCTTCGACACCCGCACCCTGGGCTACCAGTCCAGCCTGGTCGCCGCCGAGTACGACGAGGACCGGCTCGACGCGGGGGCGGAGATCGTCAGCGGCCACCCCGGCGTCAGCCACAACTACAAGCGCAACCACAGCTTCAACCTCTGGTACACGATTGCCGTGCCGCCCGAGAGCGACCTCGAAGCGCACGTGATGAAGCTGCACGAGCTGAGCGGCGCCAAGGTCACCCGCCTGATGCCCACGCTGCACCTCTTCAAGATCGGTGTGGAGTTTGACATGAGCGGCAAGGAGGACTGGAACGCCAAGGCCAAACCCCAGTACACGGGCGCCGACCGCAACCTGGGCTATCAGGTGACCGACCTCGACCGCGCCTTCGTGCTGGAATTCCAGAAGGACCTGCCCGTGACCGAGGAACCCTACGCGGACGCCTGCGCGGCACTGGGCCTGACCATCGACGAACTGGCCGCCCATGCGGGGCGCATGAAGGCCGCCGGGGCGCTGCGCCGCGTCTCCGCCGTCTTCCGCCACCAGAAGGCGGGCTTCACCTTCAACGCGATGGGCGTCTGGGCCGTGCCCCAGGAGGACGTGGCCGAGGTGGGCCGCCGGATGGCCGAGTTCAAGGCCGTCTCCCACTGCTACCTGCGCCCCACCTACCCCGAGTGGCCCTACACCATCTTCACGATGGTCCACGGCCGCAGCAAGGAAGAGGCTTTCGGTAAGATCGCCGCCATCGAGCAGGAAGTGGCGCAGGGGATTGACCACGCCATCCTTTATTCGACGAAGGAATACAAGAAAGTCCGGCTGGAATTCTACAAGCCGGAGTTCTATCAGTGGGCGCGGGAAAATCTGGGGACGGAGGCGTAAGAATAAGAAGCTGTCAGCTTTTAGCGACCAGCCGTCAGCAGAATTGCTTTTGCTGACGGCTGGTCGCTGACGGCTAAAACCTACCCGTTCACCACCTCGCCCCCGTTCGGATGCAGCACCTGCCCGGTCATGTAGCTGCTGTCCTCGGAGGCCAGGAAGACGTAGGAGGGGGCCACGTCGGCGGGCTGGCCGGGGCGCTTCAGGGGTACATCCTGGCCGAAGCTCGCCACCTTCTGCGGGTCCATCGTGCTGGGAATCAGCGGCGTCCAGATCGGGCCGGGGGCGACGGCGTTTACGCGGATGTCCTTTTCCGCGAGGTTCTGGCTGAGGCTGCGGGTAAAGGCCACGATGGCGCCCTTGGTCGCGGAGTAGTCGAGCAGTTGCGGGCTGCCCTTATAGGCGGTGACGCTGGTCGTGTTGACGATGGTGGCGCCCCGTTGCAG
>NZ_CP038512.1:2980000-3020000 GCF_004758605.1 Deinococcus metallilatus | reverse complement strand
GCAGCAGCGCGTAGATCAGCATGCTGGCGTGCCCCGCCGACAGCACGAAGCGGTCGCGGCCCGGCCACTCCGGGTTCTTGGGGTTGTGGTGCAGGAACTTCTGCCACAGCACGTAGCCCATCGGGGCCATGCCGAGCGGCGCGCCCGGGTGGCCGCTGTTGGCCCGCTGCACCGCGTCAATCGCGAGCGTCCTGATGGTGTTGATGCTGAGCTGGTCGACATCCTGACGCACGGCCTGCTGTTCGGGACTCATGCGGTCAGTGTAACGGGCAGGCGTGAGGGTCGGCGCGGAGCGGCCTTCACACCTTCAGCAAAAAACCCAATCAACAGCAGGTGCCCCCACCTTCTCACGGCGGGGGCACGGTCTGACTTTGGGGGTGGGGCCGCTCGGGGTCCCTCCGGGCAGGTAAACGAACGCAGCCACGGCGCTCCCATTCCGGTAAGGACAGAATACGGCAAAAGCATAATTCCGTCAAGTCAGTACGTGAATGTGGTCTGAGTATGAGTTGGTATGTATGCGCTGGGAGCTGACAGTGACGGATGGGGGAGGAGGTCGGGGGGGGCGCATATGCAGTCCTCGGCCATTCGGCTTATTTCTCCGATTCGCACCCCGCTGTTCCGCGTCTTACCGTGACGCCATGACCGAAACGACCGCCTCCTCGTCCCAAACGCCGCTCACGGTACGCCCTTTCCAGAATGCCGACGCCCCCGCCGTCGCCCGCCTCGTGACAGCGGGTGTGCGCGGGCACTGGACGTACACGCCGGAACAGTTCCGCGAGAGTTCGGACCCGGCTCGGCTGCGCCTCGTGGCCGAGCGCGGGGGGGAGGTCGTAGCAACGGCGAGCCTGTATCCCTTCGGCCCCGCTGTGCCGGATGCGCTGCGCCTCGATCTGGCGGGTGAGGGGGCGGCCTTTACGCCGCTGTACCTCGCGCTGCTGGCCTGCCAACCGCAGGGCTTCACGCGCCTGCTGGGCGTGACGCGCGAGGACTGGCCGGAAAAGATGGATTTCTTTCACGCGGCGGGCTTTCGCAACGCCTGGCAGTCGTGGGGCGCGCACCTCGACCTGCATGGCTTCGACTTCGAGCAGTTCCGTTCCCTCGAAGAACGCCTCTACCTCGCCGGATACGAGGTCGAACGCCTGGGCCACGACGTGCCGGAGGCGGACTGGGACATGCTGCACGCGCTGTACGAACTCGGTGTGAGGGACGCGCCGCGCAATCCCACCACGACGCCGGACCCCCTCAGCCGGGAAACGCTCCGCGAGACGGTCAGGCGTGAAGAAGTGGCGTTTGCGGTGCGCTTCCGGGGCGAGATCGTCGCCAGCACCCGCCTCACTCCACGCGGGCGAGAAGTGGGGAGCGAACACACCGTCACCCACCCGGCCCACCGCTCGCGCGGCCTCGCCACGCTGGTCAAGGCATCTGCCCTGATGTGGGCCCAGCGCGAGGATTACGCGGAGGCCGGAACCGGCGGCACCGTCCTGAACATGCCCATGCTGCGCGTGAACCTCCGGCTGGGCTACGTGCCCGAAGCGATGTGGGTGACGTGGGAGAAGGACCTGCGGATGGCGCACAGGGCCGGGGCAGGTCAGGCGAGCTTTCTCACTCATGTAAGAGAAAGTTCAGGGGATTAAGGCTATCTTAAGGGCATGTCCCCACTGACGTTTGAGGAACTGGTGTCCTACTTCTTCCATGCTCAGGCAGGGGAAGAGCAGCTCTACCAGCCCATCGACTTCGTCCGGCTGATCGAGGAGCTGGGGCTGGAGAACGCGAACGCGCTGCGCCACGAGATCGTGGAGCAACTGGCCGGGGGACGCCGTCTCCAGGTCATCCAGGCGGAACTGGCGGCCTGAACATCCCCGAAGAACCTCTGCCCCGCTCCGGCGGGGTTTTTGCTGTCCGCGCGGAGGGGCGCAGGCTGTAGCCGTACCCCCTCCTGCGCCGGACAGGAGGGGGCGGAAGGCCAGGACAGCCCGGCTATTTTTTCGGCGCGTACTGCTGCATTCCCCCCGCCCGTTCGAACTCGGCCTGGAGTTCGGCCAGCGGCTTCTGCGGGTGGCTGGCCGGATCACCGGGGAGGGTGTGGGCGTAGAACTCCAGCGCGTCGGGGTAGCCGTCGCCGTCCGCGTCGGCGTTGGCTTGCAGGACCGAGTACAGCACGTCCGCGAATCTGGCATTCGGGTGGGCGCGGAAGCCCGCGCGCAGGCTCTCCCCGAAGGCGTTCCAGGGGGGGCCGCCCTGCGAGCGGACGTGGCAGGTCGTGCAGGGCATCACCTTGCCGGAGAGCTGCCACAGCGGGTCATCCTTGTCGTAGCCGAGCTGGTGGGCGGCGATCAGGCGGTAGCGGGGCATCGCCAGGGTGGCCGGGGCGGAGAGCAGCACCAGCCCCGCGAGCAGCGCCCCGCCCACCCTGACCGTCAGGCGACCCATCCCGGTCCCTTGAAGTCCCCGCCCAGGATGCTCCGGGCGTCCAGCCCCAGCCAGCGGGTCAGCGCCTCGGCGTACACGCCCCGGAAGTCCTGCTTGTAGCGGATGTCGCCTTCGGACAGATTTTCCAGGTCGGGGCTGTCGCCGTGGATGCCGCCCTTCACCCCGCGCCCCAGGGCGAACATCACGCTGCCCTTGCCGTGGTCGGTGCCCGCGCTGGCGTTCTCCGCGACCCGCCGCCCGAACTCGGAAAAGCCCATCAGCAGCACGCGGTCCGCCAGGCCCTGCGCCTCCAGATCGGCAGAGAACGCCGCGAGGCCCGAGGCGAGCTGGCCCAGCAGGTCGTCCTGCTCGGCGCGCTGTCCGGCGTGGGTGTCAAAGTTGCCCAGCGTGACGTACAGCACCCGCTGGCCGGTCCCGGCGGCGATCAGCCGGGCGGCGTCCTGCAACTGCGCGGCGAACTTGCCCTCGGGGTACTTGGCGCCCGGGCGGTATTTGGAGACGTTCTGCTGCACCTTCTGCGTGTTGGCGATCATCTGCCGGGTGGCCCGCTGGAGGTAGGCCGCCTCGCCCGTGCGGGAGGCGTTCAACATCGTGCCGAAGGGGGCGTCCAGGCCCGCCGGGAGCTTGAGCTGGAAGTTGTCCACGCCGTCGATGCTGGGCAGGCTGAAGTCCGCCGCGCGCAGGGCCTGCGGGGTCATGCTGCCCAAGTTGGACGCGCAGAAGGGGTCCCCGATCTTCTCCGCGATGCGCCCGATCCAGCCTTCTGCCTGCGCCTGGGTGGGGTCGGCGGTGTGCCAGATCGCCATGCTGGCGAAGTGGCTGCGGTTGGGGTTGGGGTAGCCCACGTTCTCCATCCAGGTGAGCTGCCCGGCGTCCCACAGGCCCATCAGCGGTTTGAGCGCCGGGTGCATGCCCAGGTCGGGCGTCAGGGTCAGCACGTCCTTTTTGGGGATGGCGATGTTGGGCCGCGCCGCGTAGTAGGCGCCGTTGGAGTAGGGAATCAGGGTGTTCAGGCCGTCGTTGCCGCCGGTGAGCTGAATCACGACCAGGGTTTTCAGGCTGCCCGACCCGGCGGCCTGCGTCGCGGCCCGCGCCAGGAAACCGGGCATCCCGCTCGTCGCGGCGACGGCCAGGGCGGAGTATTTCAGGAATTCACGTCGGTCTAGGGGCATGGATACCTCAGGGGTGAGGGGTGAGGTCTTAGGGATCAGGGCTGGAGAGCCTGGGCGGATGCTGTTGCCCTCACTCCTCATCCCTCATCCCTAACGCCTTACGCAAGCTGAAACTCCGGGCTGATCAGGGTCAGGTACGTGCGCTGCTTCGGCCCCAGGCCGTCCAGCGCGGCGCCCAGGGGGCTGCGTTCGCGGCCCAGCAGGGCGAGGGGGCTGGGCTGTTCCTTCAGTTCGGGGGCCTTGCCGCCCAGGGTCAGGGCCGCCGCGACCTGCATCCGCGTGAGCAGGACCGAGTCGTTGATCCACTCGCGCCCGCCGTCCCAGCCCTTCACGGTGTCGGGCTGGAGGAGCAGTTGCCCCATCTTTCCGGCGGTCTGCGTGAGGCCCAGCACCTGTTTGGCGTCCAGCCGGGGCTGCCCCAGGGTCCGCACCGCGCCCACGATGAACTCGACCGGGCCTCGGATGATCGCCGCCCGGTTCTCGGGGGCGTAGAAGACCTCGCTGGCGAGCAGTTCTTCCAGCACGGCGCGGACGCTGCCGTTCGTGCGGCGGAACGTCTCGGCGCTGGCGGCCACCGCGCGTTCGTCGGGCACGTCGCGGACGAAGGCGCGGTGCAGCTTGCGGGACACGAACACGGCGGTCTGGGGCTGGGTCGCCGCCAGCCGCACGATGTCCTCACCGCTGAAGTTGCCCGTCTTTCCCAGATAGGTCTTGGAGCCCGCGTCGTGCTGGTTCGCCCGGAACACGAAGCGCGGTTCCTCCAGAAAATGCTCCTTGCCGCGCCCGCCCTCGAAGGTCCAGCCGGTCAGGGCCCGCGCGCCCTCGTGGACATCCTGCTCCGTGTAGTGCCCGATCCCGGTCGTGAACAGCTCCAGCAGTTCGCGGCTGAAGTTCTCGTTGGGCTTGCCCCTCCGGTTCTGGTCGTTGTCGAGGTAGCGCAGCATGGCCGGGGATTTGGCGACCTCCACGGCGAACTGCGCGAAGTCGGGGGCCGCCGCGTGGCGCCGCAGCAGGTCCAGGTAGGCGGCCAGCATGGGCACGTTCCGCACCTTGTCGGTGCCGATCACGAAATGGTTGCTCCAGGTCAGCGCCAGTTTCTCGCGCAGCGGCTGCGGGCCGTACAGCAGCTCGAACAGCCACGCGCCGCGCGTGAGCTGGATTCCGGCACCGGGCGTGACCGCCTGCGCCGGGTCGAAGGGGTTGCCGGACGCGCGCTCGTCACTGAACGTCAGCTGTTCCCGCGCGACCTCGCGGGCGTCACGGCCCGCCAGCGCGCGAATCTGGGCGTCGGTGGCACCGAACGCGGTCCGCCGCAGCAGGTGGGCGGCGTCTTCCAGGGAGAGCTTGCGGGCATAAGGGGTCAGGGACATGGAGACTCCGGGGAGGGGAGAGAGAGGGCGAACGGCCGCTTCATGCCGGTTTATTCCTTGGAGTCGGCGGGGGCCAGGAAAGTTCCCAGCGCCTCCTCGTCCACGGCGCGGATACCCGCGAGTGCTGCCCGCAGCGGTTCGTCGGGGAGATTGCCGACCAGCCACACGAAGCGGTCCCCCACCCGCCGCGAGGCGACGCCGGGGGCGGCCCGCACGTTGCGCGGCGCGATCACCAGCGCGAGGACGTTCGCGCCGTCACTGAGCGTGACCTCGGTGCCGCCCGCCGGACGCGCCCGCACGCCCGCCGACGTGAACCCGGGCGGGAGGCGCAGGCCCGGCAGCGCCGCGAGCAGGGCCGCGCGCAGCCCCGCCGGGATGGCGGGCACCGTCACCTGACGGCGCACGGGTTGCGGCTCCACCTGGGTAAAGGCTGCGCGCCGGGCCAGCGTGCCGTCCGCCGTCCGTTCCTCGTAGGCGAGGGGCACGTTCCAGACGCGGTCGATCCAGAGGGTCCAGCGGGCCGCCTGCCCCACCTTGGGCGTCAGGTCGAAGCGCGTCACATCGCGGCCCGCGAGGGGCGGGGCCTGGGCGCGCGTGACCGTGAAGTGCTGCGCCAGCAGGGCCGGGCGGAAGGGGACGGCGGGCAGAACCCTGGCCTGCCGCGTCGGCACCGCGCGCGGCGGGAACAGCACGCTGACCTCTACCGTCCCCCGCGCGGCGAGCGTCCGCGCCTGCCGCAGCGCCGAGACGAGGTCGTCCGTGTCGCTGGCGTGGGCCACGCCCAGCAGCAGCAGTCCGCCCAGCAGGACCCCTGGCCGCCGCTTCACCAGCCCTCCCCGAGTGCGCCCTGGTAGGCGTCGTAGGCGGCGCTGGCGGGCAGGGCATCCGGGGGGCGCAGCAGCAGCGCCCCGGTCAGCACGGCTGCCCCCGCGAACAGCGCGGGCCACCACACCGCCCGGGACCGGGCCGGGACAGGGGTCAGGGCCGCGCCTCCCTCTGCCGCCCGCTCCGCCCGGTGCCCGGCCAGGAACCGCTCGGCGGCCCCGGCGTCGGCGGGGGTTTCCTCCCGCGCCCGTGCCAGCAGGGTGTCCAATTCCAGATCATCCATCATGTTCCCCTTCTCTGCCTTCCTCACGGCGTCACCCCGATTCCGCTCAGGAGCGCGCGCAGGGCCGCCCGTCCCCGGCCCAGGCGGCTTTTGACCGTCCCCAGCTCCACCCCCAGCACCTCGGCAATCTCGGCGTAGTCCAGCCCCCCCAGTTCGCGCAGGGTCACGGCGTCGCGCTGTTCGGGGGGCAGTTGGGCCATCGCCCAGGCGAGGCGGCCCCGCAGGTCGGCCTGCTCTCCGGCGCGGACGGGACTGTGCGGGGCCAGAGGCTCGGGCGCGTCCTCCAGCGGGATGGTGAGGCGCGCGGCCAGCGCCTTGTGACAGGCGTTCAGCGTGACGCGGTGCAGCCAGGTGCTGAACTGCGCCTCGGCGCGAAAGCCCGCCAGATTCCGGTACACGCTGATCATCACCTCCTGCACCACGTCATCGGCCGCCCCCGGCCCGACCGTCCCGGCCGCCAGCCGGTGAACCCGCCCCGCGTGCCGCCGCACCAGCGCTTCGAACGCCGCCTCCCGGTGCGGGCCGGGATGCGCGGCGAGCGGCACGAGTTGCGCGTCCGTCAGGTCGTCCAAGGCTGCCTCAAAGGTAAGAGACGGAAAGGGACGCAAAAGTTCCCGGGGGGGAGAAGGGCGTGAAAGCCTCCACTCATCACGCCTGATTCCTGGCCCCCTGTGGCTGACCGCTGAAAGCTCCTCACCCCCGCCCCTTGGGCTTTCGTTTTCCCGCCTAAAATGCAGCCATGACCGCCCGTCCCCTTTCCCCCTCCGCCGAGGACTACCTCAAGCACCTGTACGTGTTGGGGCAGCGCGGCAAGGTGAACACGCAGGCGCTGGCGGACGCACTGGGCGTGGTGCCTGCCAGCGTCACCGGAATGCTGCGGAAGCTGAGCGAGCAGGGCCTGGTGTCGCACGCGCCGTATCAGGGGGCCAGCCTCACCGCCGAGGGGCAGCAGGTCGCGCTGGAGGTGCTGCGCCACCACCGGCTGCTGGAACTCTTTTTGCACCGCGCGCTGGGCGTGCCGCTGGACGAAGTGCACGAGGAGGCCGAACGGCTGGAACACGCGCTTTCCGAACGCCTGGAAGCGCGCATCGCCGCCTGGCTGGGGGACCCCACGCACGACCCGCACGGCGACCCGATCCCCACGCTGGCCGGTGAACTGCCCACCCGCGCCGAACGCCGCCTGACACAGCTCGCGCCGGGCGAGGCCGCCACCATCGCCCGCGTGCCGGACGACGACCCGGCGCAACTGCGGGCGCTGGTGCTGGCGGGCCTGACCCCGGGGGCCGTCATCACGCTGCGGCAGGTGGACGCCGCGCTGGGGACCCTCACCGTCACGCTGCCGGGCGGCGAACCGCTCACGCTGGCGCTGGCGGTGGCCCGGCAGGTACAGGTGCATGGGAACGGGGGGTAGGGAAGGCTGACTCCGGGCCGCCCTTATGCCACCATCCGGGGGTGATCTGCCCTTGACCGACGCCCGCTCCCCCTGGAAGCGGCAACTCCAGGCCGCGCACCTCGCCCTGACCTTCCTGACCACGCTGCCCCTCCCGCACGTCCGCGAGGTGCGCGAGGGGGATTTTGCGCGGGCGAGCGCCTATTACCCGCTGGCGGGTTACGCGGTGGGCGGCCTGGTCGCGCTGCTGCTGTGGCTGCCGCTCCCGCTGCCGGACGGCGTGCGGGCGGCGCTGGCGCTGGCGGCCTGGCTGGCGGTCACCGGGATGCTGCACTTCGACGGTCTGGTGGACAGCGCCGACGCCCTGCTGGCGATGAAAAGCCCGGCCCAGCGGCTGGACATCCTGCGGGACGTGCATGTGGGCGCGTTCGGCCTGGCAACCGGGGTGACGGCGCTGCTGATCCTGTGGAGCCTGCTGGCGGCCCCCATCCCGGCCTATGCCCCACTGGTGGCGGCAGTCGCCGGGCGGCTGTGGGTGCTGCTGCCCATGAACCTGTACCCGGCGGCGCGGCAGGAGTCGCTGGGGGCACGGTCGCGCGAGGGCCGCTGGGGCGCCGCGCTGCTGCTGGCCCTGCCCGCCCTGCTGCTGCCGGGGGCGTGGCTGGCCGCGCTGGCCGCGCTGGTCGGCGTGCTGCTCGTCGCCCGCTTCGCGGCGGGGAGGCTGGGAGGCGGGCTGAACGGGGACGTGTACGGGCTGCTGGTGGTGACGGCAGAGCTCCTCGCGCTGGGTGCCTACGCCTGGGGCCGGGCCGGATGCTGACGCTGCACCTCGTCCGGCACGCGCCCACCCTCCCCAACGCCGAGCGCCGCTACCCGTCCGCAGGCGAGGACGCGCCGCTCTCGCCCGCAGGCCGAACCCTGGCCCGCTCGCTCCGGCTGCCGTTGGAGGCGCTGGCCTTTACCTCCCCCAGCCTCCGTGCCCGGGAAACGGCCGCGCTGGCGGGCTTTCCGCACGCGGCCCCGGTCCGGGCGCTGGCCGAGGCACGCTTCGGGGTGATGGCGGGCCGCACCTGGGCCGAACTGGAAACCGAATTTGGCGCAGCTCCCCGCACCTGGATCGACGCTCTGGCCGATCCCACCTCGGCACAGGGGCCACCGGGGGGCGAGACGGGACGCGCCTTTCACGCCCGCATCCGCGACTGGCTGGCCGCCCTCCCCGATGCGGGCGAGGTCGTGGCCTTCACGCATGCCGGGCCGCTGCGCGCCGCCCTCTGCCTGACCGTCAGCTTGCACGCGGTCGCCGTGCCGCCCGCCACGGTCGCCACCCTGCACCGCGCCGGGGGGCACTGGTGGCTGGCGGCCCTGCGACCGGGTTCCTGAAGGTGAGGAGCGACCCGCCTGACCCGCAGCTTAGGACTGACGCGGTTCGAGAGACGAAAGCGTGTGGGACGCCTTCTGCTCCTCCGCCCTTGCCGGGGACTGGTACAGCTCGCACCGCAAGAGGTTGGGAGGGGGGAACGAGCATGGCGTCCTAGAGTCACGTGGTCCTTAACTCTCGGCCCTCTGCTACGCTGGGCAGACCTGGTGCTGGGGAAGTCCGGTGAGAATCCGGCGCTGTCGCGCAGCGGTGTGCAGGCCAGAAGACCTGTGGAGCCCGAATGCCACCCAGGGACGCCCTGGCCTGTTGAGAACGCGGGGCACCTCTCGCCGTCAGAGGGCCACCTTCCGAGCTTGCCCCTTGTGCCTGCTCTGGCCCCGGCTGGAGCGGGCTTTTGCCGTGCGCCCCTCCCGCTGCCGCCTGCTCCCGCACGCCGGAGTCTCCATGCGTTCACTCGCTCTGCTGTCCGCCCTGGCCCTGCTGTCCAGCGCCGCCGCCACGAAGTATCCCCTCACCGTCACCGACGACCTGGGCCGCACCGTCACGCTGCCCGGCGAGCCGCAGCGCATCATCGCCATGCTGCCCAGCCACACCGAGACGCTGGTGGCGATTGGGGCGGGCGACAAACTGGTCGCCGTGGACCGCTTCAGCAACTTCCCGAAGAATGTCACCGACCGGCTCCCGAAGGTGGGGAGCGCCTACCAGCCGAACCTGGAGGCGATCCTGGCCCTCAAGCCCGATCTGGTGCTGGCCGACGAGTCCAGCGGCTCGCGCCTGACCGAGAAGCTGGCGCAGGCGGGCCTGACCGTGTACGGCGGCAGCGCGCAGACCTACAACGAGGTGTTCGAGAAGATCGGCGTGCTGGGCAAGCTCACCAACCATGAGGCGGGGGCGCTGAAGCTGATCACCTCCCTGCGGGCGGACCTGAACGCGCTGCAACAGAGCGTGCTCGGCCTGCCGAAAGTCAGCACCTACTACGAGGTGGACCCCTCGCCCTACAGCGTCGGCCCCGATTCCTTCATCGGGACGCTGATCGCCAAGGCGGGGGGCCGGACCATCGTGCCCGCGCGGCTGGGGGACTTTCCCAAACTGGACCCCGAGCTGATCGTGCAGGCCAATCCCCAGGCGATGATCGGCCTCAGCCCCGACGACGCCCGCAAGCGGTCCGGCTGGGCCAACCTCCAGGCGGTGAGGACGGGCCGGGTGTTCCTCCCCAGCGCCGAGGAGCGCGACGCCCTCTCGCGTCCCGGCCCACGTCTGCCGGTGGCCCTGCGCGCCCTGATCCGCTGGCTGCACCCGGAGGCCCTGAAATGACGGACGACACGACCGCCGCCCGTCGCGAGGCCGCCATGCGCGAACTGGAGCAGGCCCGCGACCAGCACCAGAAGCGCGAGGACCTGACGCGGGGCCGCCGGGGCCTCCTGATCGTGAACACCGGGAACGGCAAGGGCAAGACGACCGCCGCGCTGGGCCTGATGGTGCGGGCCCAGGGGCGCGGGCTGAAAGTCCGGATGTTCCAGTTCCTGAAGCACGAGAAGGCGAAGTTCGGGGAACACCGCACCCTCGACGTGCTGGGCATCCCCTACGAGGGCCTGGGCGACGGCTTCACCTGGCGGTCGCGCGACCTGGAGAATTCCGCCGCGCTGGCCGCCCACGGCTGGGAGCTGGCACAGGCGGCCATCCGCTCGGGCGAGTACGACCTGATCGTGCTCGACGAGTTCACCTACGCCCTGAAGTACGGCTGGGTGCCCTGGCCGGACGTGGAAGCCACCCTGCGGGCGCGCGACCCCCGCCTGCACGTGGTGATCACCGGCCGGGACGCGCTGCCCGAACTCGTCGCGCTGGCCGACACCGTGACCGAGATGCGGCCGGTCAAGCACGCCTACGAGGCGGGCATCGGCGCGCAGGCGGGGATCGAGCATTAGGCCGTGAAACGTCTGGTGCTCGCCGCGCCGCATTCAGGCAGTGGGAAAACCACGGTCGCCGCGCTGCTCTGCCTCGCCCTGCGGCACCGGGGGCTGAAGGTGGCCCCCTTCAAGCTGGGACCAGACTACCTGGACCCCACGCACCTGACGCGGGCGGCGGGGCGACCGGCCCGCAATCTGGACTCGTTCCTGCTGCCCCCGGAACGCCTGCGTCACCTCTTCGCGCGGGCGGCCGCGGCCGCCGACCTCAGCGTGCTGGAGGGCGTGATGGGCCTGTACGACGGGCGGGACCCCGCCAGCGACGCGCACTCGACCGCCGACCTCGCCCGGCTGCTGGCCGCCCCGGTGGTGCTGGTGATCGACGCGGGAGGCAGCGCCCGGACCGTGGCGGCGGTCGCGCACGGCCTGCGTTCTTTCGGTCCTGACCTGAAGGTGGTGGGCGTGATTCTCAACCGGGTGGCGGGCGAGCGGCACGCCGCTCTCTGCGAGGTGGCCCTCGCGCAGATCGGGCTGCCGCTGCTGGGGTTCGTCCCGGACGACCCGGCCCTGCACCTGCCCGCCCGGCACCTGGGCCTGCTGAGCGCCGAGCGGGCGTCCTGGGACGAGGCGCAGGCTCTCCGGGCCGCCGGGACGCTGAAGCTGGACGCCCTGCTGGAGCTGGCGGACGCGCCCCCCCTGCCCCTTCCCACGCCGCCCGTCCCTTCCCCGGGCCACCGTGCCCGCCTCGCCTACGCGCTCGACGAGGCGTTTCACTTCTACTACCCGGACGCCCTGGACGAGCTGCGGGACGCCGGGGCGGAACTGGTGCCCTTCAGCCCCCTGAGGGACGCGGGGTTGCCGCCTGGCGTGGGCGGCGTGCTGCTGGGTGGCGGCTACCCCGAGGCCCACGCGGCGGAGCTGAGCGCCAATACGTCCATGCGCCTGGCCCTGCGGGCGTTCGCGGCGACCGGCCGCCCGGTGATCGGGGAGTGCGGCGGCCTGATGTACCTGGCGGAGACGCTGGAGGACGCGGACGGGAACTGCTTCGAGATGTGCGGCGTCCTGCCCTACCGCACCCGCATGGCCCCGCGCCTCACGCTGGGTTACCGCGAGGCGACCGCGCTGACCGCCTCGCCGCTGGCCCCGGCGGGCACGGTCCTGCGCGGGCACGAGTTTCACCACAGCGTCCTCACCCACGCGCCCACGCATCCCGCTTACACCTGGATGGACGGAACCGGGCAGCGGGTGGAGGAGGGCTACGCGCGGGGGAATGTCCTGGCCAGCTACCTGCACCTACATTACGGGGCGGAGCCGGAACAGGCGGCGCGGCTGGTGGCGGCGTGTTCCTGAAGGGGAGGCGGCGGGCGCTGCTGCTCGCCCTCGCGCTGGACGCCCTGGGCGAGCCGCCCGCGCGCCTGCACCCGGTCGTCTGGATGGGGACTTACCTGAAAGGGGCCAGGCGTCGCTGGCAGGCCACCACACCGGGCACCCAGCAGCGGGAGGGGGGCGTGACCTGGGCGCTGGGTGCGGCGCTTTCGGCGGGCGCGGGTCTGCTGGCGGGACAGTTGCCGGGCGGCTGGGTGACACGCGGAGTGCTGCTCAAGCCTCTGCTGGCCCGGCGCGCGCTGGTGGCGGCGGTGGGGGAGGTCCACGCGGCCCTCGCGGCAGACGACCTGCCGGAAGCGCGGCGGCTCCTGGCCTGGCATCTCGTCAGCCGGGAGACGGGGGAACTGGGCGCGGAGGAGGTGGCGGGCGCGGCCATCGAGAGCCTGGCGGAGAACCTGTCCGACAGCGTGGTCGCGCCGCTGCTGTGCTTCCGTTGGGGCGGTCTGCCCCTCACCGCCCTCTACCGTTACGCGAACACCGCCGACGCGCTGTGGGGCTACCGCACGCCGGAACTGGAACACCCGGGCAAGGTGGCTGCCCACGCCGACGACCTGCTGAACCTCGCGCCCGCCCGGCTCACGGCACTGTGTGCGGTGCTGGCGGCCCTTCCCGCCGGGCTGGACCCCATCGGCGCGTGGCGCATCTGGCGGCGGGACGCGCGCTTCACCCCCAGCCCCAACGCCGGACAGCCCATGAGCGCGTTCGCGGGCGCCCTCGGCGTCCGGCTGGACAAGCGGGGCGTGTATGTCCTGAATGCGGGGGGCCGCCTGCCCGCTGCGGCGGACCTGGCCCGCGCGCTCCGGCTCGCCCGCTGGACGCTCGCCCTCGCCACCCTGGCCCTGCTGCTGCCCGCTCGCCGGAGACGCCGTGGCTGACCTGCCGCCCCTCCTGCCCCGCGCGCCGCACGGCGGGCCGACCGCGCGGCCCTTCAAGGGCCTGGACTTCAGCGTGAACGCGAACCCCTACGGCCCCAACCCGCGGCTCCTCCGGGCCCTGCACGCCGCCGACCATGCCCACTACCCCGATCCGACCTATACCGGAGTGCGCGCCCGGCTGGCCGCGTGGCACGGGGTGGAGGCGGACGAGGTGGCGCTGGCGGTGGGCGCCTCGGACCTGCTGCACCGCCTCGCCCGGGCGTTCCTGCCCCCCGGCGGCACGCTCCTGAGCCTGCGTGCCCCCTTCGGGGAACTGGCGCGGGCCGCCGCCCTGGTCCGGGCACGGGTGGAGGTCGTGGCGGACGTGCCCGCCGTCCTGGCGCCGGACGTGCGCCTCGTCTACCTGGGCCAGCCCCACAACCCCACGGGGGAAGTCCGGACGGTGGGAGAACTGCGCGCGCTGGCGGACGCCTGCGCCGGGGTCGGGGCACTGCTCCTCGTGGACGAGGCGTATATGCCCTTCACCGCCGCCCCCTCGTCACCCCGGCACCCCAGCGTGGTGCGCCTGCTCTCGCCCGGCAAGGCGCACGGGCTGGTGGGCGCGCGGCCCGCCTACGCCCTGGCCGGGCCGGACGTGGTGGCCCGGCTGGAGAACCTGGCGCCCGCCTGGCATGTCCCGGCGGGAACCGCCGCCATCCTCGCGGCGCTGCCGGACGCCGGGGCCTTTCTCGCGTGGACGCTGCCCCGGGTGGCCCGGGAGGCCCGCGTACTGGCGGCGGGACTGGCGCCGTTCGGGCACGTCGAGCATCACGGGACGCCGTACATGACGCTGGAGGTCGGGGACGGGGCCCGTGTGACCGCCGCCCTGCTCGAACGCGGGGTGAAGGTGCGCGACTGCGCGAGCTACGGGTATCCGGAACGCATCCGCGTCTCGACCCGTCTCTCGGAGGAGAATGCGCGGCTGGTGGCGGCCGTGCGGGTCGTGCTGGAGGGAGGAGAGCATGGGTAGGGCGATCATGATCCAGGGCTGCACCAGCCACGCGGGCAAGAGTTACCTGACGGCCGCCCTGTGCCGCGCGCTGGTGCAGGAGGGGTACCGCGTCGCGCCCTTCAAGGCCCAGAACATGAGCAACAATGCGGGCGTGACCCCGGCGGGGCTGGAGATGGGCCGCGCCCAGCTCGTGCAGGCGCGGGCGGCGCGGGTGGTGCCGGACGTGCGGATGAACCCGGTGCTGCTCAAGCCCGAGGCCGACACCCGCTCGCAGGTCGTGCTGCTGGGCCGCGCCCATCCCGAACTCACCGCGCTGGGTTGGCGCGAACGCAAGGCGCACCTGTGGCCGCACGTGCAGGCGGCCCTGCACAGCCTCCTCGACGAGTACGACGTGGTGGTGATCGAGGGGGCAGGCAGCCCCGCCGAGGTGAACCTCAGGAGCAGCGACATCGTGAACATGCGGGTGGCGCTGGAGGCGCGGGCCGCCGTGCTGCTCGCCTGCGACATCGACCGGGGCGGCGCCTTCGCCCACCTGCTCGGCACCTGGCACTGCCTGACGCCCGGGGAGCGCGCCTGCCTGAAAGGCTTCATCCTGAACCGCTTCCGGGGCGACCCGCGCCTGCTGGCCCCCGCGCCCGAATGGCTCGAAGAACAGACCGGCGTGCCGACGGTGGGCGTGGTGCCCCTGCTGGACATCCCGCTCCCCGAGGAGGACGGGGTGTCGCTGCCCCAGGGGCCGCCGCAGCGCACGGGTGGAGAAGGCTTCGTCGCCATCGCCCGCCTGCCGCGCGTCTCGAACCTGGACGAGTTCGCGCCGCTCGGCCCGCTGGCCCGCTGGGTGAGCGCCCCCGCCGAGCTGGACGGGGCGCGGGCGGTCATCCTGCCGGGAAGCAAGAGCACCGCCGCCGACCTCGCCTGGCTGCGGGCGACCGGGCTGGCGGGCGCGGTCACGCGGGCGGCGCAGGCGGGCCTGCCGGTGCTGGGCGTGTGCGGGGGCCTCCAGATACTGGGGCATACATTCGGTGACCCGCACGGCGTGGAGGGTGGGGGAGAGGTGCCGGGCCTGGGCCTGCTCGACCTCCACACCGAACTGGCCGCCGACAAGACCACCCGCCTCACGACCTGCACCGATACCGAGACGGGCCTGCGCCTGCGCGGGTACGAGATTCACCACGGGCAGACGCGCAGCGGCCCCGGCGTGCAGGAACTCGCGCCCGGGCTGCTGTGGCGGCGCGGCAACGTGCGCGGCACCTACCTGCACGGCCTGCTGGAGAACCCGGCGTACCTCGAACGCTTCCTGGGCTGGGCGGACCTGACCCCACCCGCCGCGCTGGACAGCCTGGATGCCCGCCTGGACGCGCTGGCCGACCGGGTCAGGGCCAGCCTGGACTGGGACTTCGTGCGGGGGCTGCTGTGAGCGACTGCACGGGCCTGCTCTACGTCACCGGGGGTGCCCGCAGCGGCAAGAGCACCTTTGCGGAACGCCGCGCCGCCGCGTCCGGCCAGGGCGTCACCTACGTTGCCACCGCGCAGGCGTTCGACGCCGAGATGGCCGCCCGCATCGCCCGTCACCGCGCGGACCGCCCGCCCGGCTGGGTCACGGTCGAGGAACCCCTGAACGTTCCGGCGGCGGTCCAGGCCGCCCCGACCCCGACGGTCCTCCTCGACTGCCTGAGCCTGTGGGTCAGCAACCTGCTGCTGGCGGACGAGCCGGATGAGGCAGTCCTGGCCCGCGCGGACGCGCTGATCGCCGCCGCCCGCGCCCGCCCCGGCCTGACGGTCCTCGTCACCAACGAGGTCGGCTTCGGTATTGTCCCCGACAATGCCCTCGCGCGCCGTTACCGCGACCTGCTGGGCTGGGTCAACCAGCGGGCCGCCGCCGCGAGCGACGAGGCCTGGCTGCTGGTGAGCGGTCTGCCGCTGCAACTCAAACCCGCGCCTGACCCGGCGACCACGCCCCGCTGACCTCTTCCCCCACCCGCTCACCCCGCAAGGAGTCCGATGCCCCTGCCCCTCCAGCCCGACCTCGCCGCCCTGATCGCCGCCGTTCAGCCCGCCGACGCCGCCGCTATGCAGGCCGCGCGTGAGCGGCAGGCGCAGCTCACCAAGCCCGCCGGGGCGCTGGGCGACCTGGAGGACCTGGCGGTGCGGCTGGCGGGCGTGTTCGGCAGCGCGCGGCCCGACCCGCGCGGCGTGGCCGTGCTGGTCGCGGCGGGGGATCACGGCGTCGCGGCGGGCGGCGTCAGCGCCTACCCGCCCGAGGTGACGCCCGCGATGGTGGCGAACTTCCTGGCGGACACCCCGACCGGGCCGGGCGGGGCCGCCGTGAACGCCATCGCCCGGACGGTCGGCGCGCGGGTCTATGTGATGGACGCGGGGGTGAACGCCGACCTGCCCGACCATCCCGCCCTGGTGCGGGCCGCGCGGCGCCGGGGCACCCACGACCTGCGCTTCGGGGCCGCCATGTCCCGCCCCGAGGCCGAGGCCCTGATCCTGGCAGGCGCGGCCCTGGCCCGCCGCGCGGTAGAGGAGGGCGCCGACCTGCTGGTTCCCGGCGAGATGGGCATCGGGAACACCACGCCCGCCGCCGCCCTCACCGCGCGGCTGCTGAACCTGGCCCCGCAAGCGGTGACGGGCCGGGGCACCGGCGTGGACGACGTGACCCTGCGGCGCAAGGTGGAGGCCGTGCGGGAGGCGCTGGACCGACAGGGGAGCGACCCCGCCGACCCCCTGGGCGTGCTGGCCGACCTGGGCGGCTTCGAGATCGCGGCGATGCTGGGCATGATGCTTCAGGCCGCCGCGCTGCGCCGTGCCGTCATTCTGGACGGCTTCGTGGAGGGGTCGGCGGCCCTGGTCGGTGTGGCCCTCGCGCCCCATCTGCGCGACTTCCTGTTCCCGGCGGGAGAGTGCGCCGAGGTCGGGCACGCGGCACAACTCGCCCACCTGGGCCTGAAGCCGCTGTTCCGCCTGGGCCTGCGGCTGGGCGAGGGCACCGGGGGTGTGCTGGCCGCGCCGCTGCTCCTCTCGGCGGCGGCGACCCTGCGCGAGATGCGGACTTTCGCGGAGGCGGGGGTGCCGGGGAGTGGGGCGTCGTCCGGAGTCAGCGGTTCCGGGACGTAGGCTGCTTCTGCCCACATCCCGGTGAGGGAATCTGAAGCTCGACTCTCGTTGCCCGGTGGAAGAGCAGAACCTCCCCCTTTTTCAGCACGCCGGAGGTACAGCCCCCCTTCAGGGGCTTGCCGCTGGCCCGGACCTGCCCACCCCGGAAGCTCAGGCGGTAGGTCACGTCTCGCAGGATATGAAGGCGGCCGCTGACCCGGTAGGCGTTCAGGCGATACTCGGTCTGGCCGGTTCGCTCGGTCGAGAACAGGGTGGAGTAGCTGCCCCAGGACACGGGAGCGGCAGACGCCGGGGCGCAGGCGAGCAGCGTGCAAAGCAGGAGAGGAAACGTCCTGTGCATGTGACCTCCTGACCACGAGCGTACACGGCTGCTGCGCCACAATAGCCCCATGACCGACCCCGACCGCGAACTCAATTTCGCCCGCGAGATTCTGGGCAGCCGCAACTTCCGCGAGGTGCCCGACGAGGACGTGCTGGCGGGGGCCGAGCGCCTGCTGCACGAGTGGATGTCTGGCGAGGTCCGTATGGAACGCCCCAAGCTGTACGACCACTACGCGCTGCTGCTGCTGGCCCTCACCCGCCGCGTCCGCGACCTGGAGGCGCGCGTGGCCGCCCTGGAAGCGCGCGAATGACCGTCCGCGTCAAGGTCTGCGGCACCACCTCCGTCCACGACGCCCTGCTCTCCGCCGGGGCGGGGGCCGACGCGCTGGGCTTCATCTTCGCGCCGGGCAGCAAGCGCCGGGTGACGCCGGAGGTCGCGCGGGAGGCTGGGCTGGCGGTGGGGCCGGTGGTGGCGCGGGTGGGCGTCTTTCTGAACCAGGGCCTGGACGAGGTGCTGCGGACCGCCGAGGCGGCGCGGATGAGTGCCGTCCAGCTCCACGGCGACCTGTCAAGTCTTTACGTGCGGGAGGTCGCCCGCTATCATCCCGTTCTGCGCGTTCTGCGTCCCGCTGACCTGGGGCGGGAGGACATGCTGGAAGGGCTGAGTCTCCCCGGCGTGACGCCCATGCTGGACGCTCCGGAGCCGGGGAGCGGGCAGCCGCTCGACTGGGCCGCGCTGCGGGACCTGTTCCCGGCGGGGGCCTGGCTGGCCGGAGGCCTGGGACCCGCCAATGTGGCGGAGGCAGTCCGGGTGCTGCGCCCGGCCGGGGTGGATGCCGTGAGCCGCCTGGAGGCCCGCGCGGGCGTGAAGGACCCCGAGCAGGTGCGGGCCTTCGTTCAGGCCGCAAGGCGCGCGTGAACCGGAGTTATCCACAGTGAAACGCGCGCCTGTGGATAACTCTGTGGAAGTCTTCGGTGGCCCCCCGGCCTACCATCAACGCCGTCTGGGACGAGGAAAATCACCGCCCATTTCGCGGGCCCTGCCCCCTTTGTCCACAGGTTGTCCACACCCCTTGTGGATAACCCTGTGGATAACTTTCGGCCCAGAATCGGGAAACGGCCACATTCAGCCGTCGTTGACGCGGTTCTGGGGCAACCCGAACCAACTGGCGATGACCCGGCCTCCCTCCACCACGTTCCCGGGGGTACCGAGGTCCACGCCTGCCCCGGCGAACGGGACGCGGGCCAGGGTATGCGCCTTCACGCGCAGGTCTTCCAGGTTGCCGTGGTCGCTGCTCAGGACGACCGGGGCGCCCGCGTTCAGCAGGCCGCTGAGCAGGGCGTCCACCCGCTCTAGGTAGGCCCGGCCCGCCCGCAGGATATCGGGCGGCGCCAGGTCACGGCCCCGGTGTCCCAGGTGATCCCCGAACCACAGGTCGCAGACGATCAGGTCCTGCTCGCGGGCCGCTCCCGCCAGCGCCTCGCCGAGCCGCGCCACCTCAGAGAGCGGCGTCTGCTCCGGCCAGGGCTCGGCGTAGCCCAGGCCCAGCGTCGCGGGCACGGGCGGCAGGCCCGGCGGGTTCAGGCCCAGCCCGGCGGCCACGAACGAGAAGGGAAAGCAGCCCATTCGGGGCCGCCGGGCCTGCGCCGCGAAGTAGGCGGGTGGGTAGTGGTTCGCCAGCGCGGCCCGCCCGTCCGCCCGCACCAGCCGCCCCGGCAAGGCCGCCGCCCGCAGGAGGCCCTGAAGGGTTGGCCCCGGATGCGGCCCGAAGTGTTCCCCCCGTCCCGGCTTACCCATGCGCCGCACGGCGTCCACCCCCGTCAGCCAGCACGCCTGCCCGGTGCCCGACTGCGGCAGCCCCGGCACGCCCAGCGTCGCGTCCAGCGCCCGCCCGGCGTCCACCAGCGGGCGCAGCGTCGGCAGTTCCGCCTCCCACACGGACCCTTCCGGCGCGTCGTCGGGGTGGCCGACGCCGTCCAGCGCGAGCCATACGAGTCCGGGCATGTGGTCAGTCTACGTTCCCCGGTTCTCGGCGTGGGTCGGGGGAAGTTCGCCCGCACCCCGGAGGCAATTCGGATAAGGTGAGGCCAGGCACCACGAGGAAGGCCCCGGCTGACGGAGACGGGGCGGCGCGGAACTGGGGGTTCAGCCATGAAAAAGATCGTCACGACGCTCGCTGCCCTGGCCCTGACGGTCCTGCCGGGGCTGGCGAGAGCGGACCGCACGCCCGCCAACCTGCGCGGCTTCACCTCGGTCTGCGTGAACGGCTCGTTCGCGGAACGCGACCAGGAAGACGAGAAGGTGCTGACGGACCTCCTCGGCCGGGTGGTGCAGAAACTGGAGGCGGCGGGCATTCAGGTGCAGGACAACCCCTGTCAGCCCGGCGGGACCGTCGCCCAGCGGCAGCTCAACCTGTTCTATACCTTTGAAACCACCCAGTCCGGCACCGTGTACAGCGCCGACCTCGAAGGCTGGCTCAGCCGTCAGGACACGCTGGAGAGCGTGACCCTCTGGGACAACGGGTATTTCGGGGAACTGAAGGGGAACGGGGCGCTCAAGGCCGCCGACGTGCTGGACACCCTGCTCGCCAACTTCCTGGCCGACTGGCGCACCGCCCACCCGAAGTGAGGGTGCCCCCAGGTCACAGCCCGGTGGCACGGTGCGCGGTGGCCCCGCCCGCTACACTCCCCCCATGAGCGTGTTGCGCGTGGCGGCGGCGGCCTACCCGGTGGACTTTCACCCCGGCTGGGCCGCCTACGAGGCCAAGGTGACGGCCTGGGTGGCGGACGCGGCGGGCCAGGGCGCGCGGCTGCTGGTGTTCCCGGAGTACGCGGCGCTGGAACTGGTGAGCCTGCTGCCGCCCGAACTGCACCACGACATTCTCGCCCTGCGGCCCGCGCTTCAGGCCTTCGTGCCGGACTTCGCGGCGCTGCACGCGCGCTTGGCCTGCCAGCATGGGGTGGGGATCGTGGCGGGCAGCCTCCCGGTCGCGCAGGCGGGGGGCTACGTGAACCGCGCGTTCGTGTTCGGCCCGGACGGCCGCCAGAGCCATCAGGACAAGCTGCTGATGACCCGCTTCGAGGCCGAGGAATGGCAGATCGGCCCCGGTGCGGGCGTGCGCGTGTTCGAGCTGCCGCTGGGAGAAGCGGCGGTCCGCTTCGGCGTCGCCATCTGTTACGACAGCGAGTTTCCGGCCCTGGCCCGCGAACTGGCCGAGGGCGGCGCGGAGGTGCTGGTCGTGCCGTCCTTTACCGGGGCGCGGGCGGGGTATACCCGCGTCCGGGTGGGCAGCATGGCCCGCGCCCTGGAAAACCAGTGCTACGCCGTCCACGCCCCGCTGCTGGCCGACGCCGACTGGACGTATGCCGTCGAGCAGGCCGTGGGCCAGGCCAGCCTGTACGCCCCCGCCGACGACGGCCTGCCCGAGACGGGCATCGTCGCGGAGGGCGGGTGGAACAGCCCCGGCTGGCTGATCCACGACCTCGACCTGGCGCTGGTCCGGCAGGTGCGGGCGGACGGGCACGTCCTGAACTGGCGCGACCGCCACGCCGCCCAGACCCGGCCCACCCGGGCGGAGGTCGTGCCGCTGGGCCGGGCCGCCCATGCCTGAGGCCCCCTCCGTCCGCGTCCTGACCGCCGCCGACGCGCCCGCCTACCGCGAGGTGCGGCTCGCGGGGCTGCAAACCGATCCGCTCGCGTTCGTCACGGCCGCCGACGAGTTCGCCGCGCGGCCCGCCTCCGAGATCGCCGGGCGCCTGGACCCGGGGGCGGGGGTGGTGACCCTGGGCGCGTTCGTGGACGGGACGCTGGTCGGCATCCTGACCGTCGTGCGCGAGGCGCTGCCCACGCTGGCGCACCGGGCGAATGTCGTGGCGGTGTCGGTCCTGCCCCACGCCCGCGGGCAGGGCTGCGGAGACGCCCTGCTGCGCGCGGGCATCGCGCAGGCCCGCACCTGGCCGGGAGTGTCCTCCCTGCACCTCGCGGTCGTGGAGACGCAGCACGCCGCCCGGCGCCTGTACGAGCGGCACGGGTTCCGGCACTGGGGCACCCGCCCCGACGCCCTGCACGTGGAGGGGCGTTCCCTGGCCGAGCACTGGCTGTGGCTGGACCTGACGCGGCAGGAGGCGTAGGCTGCCCGGGCAGTCCCGCCGCACGCCCTTCCGTTAGCGTAAGGGCGTGATCCTTTTCCTCCGGCCCACCCCTTCCGCTCGTCCCGCCGTCTCCGGAGGCCGGATATGACGCCCCGCTTTCTCCGCCCGCCCCGCCTCGCCCCCGGCTCGCGTGTGGCGGCCCTGAGCCTTTCCAGCGGCTTCGTGACGGAGGTGATGGGCCGGTACCGGGCGGGGGTGCGGCAGGTGGCCAGTGCCTTCGGCTGGGAGGTCGTGCCCGCACCCAACGCGCTGCGCGGCCCGGACTTCCTCTCCGCGAACCCGCAGGCCCGCGCGGATGACCTGCACTGGGCGCTTCAGAATCCTGAGATCGGCGGCCTGGTCAGCATTATCGGCGGGGATGACAGCGTGCGGCTGCTGCCGTACCTCAACCTGGACCTGATCCGCCAGCACCCCAAGCCGTTCCTGGGCTACAGCGACTCCACCGTCACCCTGATGCAGTTCCTCCGGGCGGGCGTGATGGCCTATCACGGGCCAGCCCTGCTGACCGATCTCGCGGAAAACGGCGGCATTCACCCCTTCGTCGTGGAAGGCGTGCGCCGCGTGCTGGTGGAGGATCGGCCCTTCGACCTCCACCCCGCTCCCGAGTGGACCGAGTTCCGGCAGGACTGGGCCGACGAGCCGGGGCAGGAGGTCCGCCGCCCCTTTCAGCCCGGCGAAGGCTGGACCTGGCTCCAGGGCGAGCAGGCCGCCGAGGGGCACCTGCTGGGCGGCTGCCTGGAGGTGCTGGACATGCTGAACGGCACGCCCGGCTGGCCTGCCCCCGGGCTGTGGGAAGGCGCGGTGCTGGCGCTGGAGACGAGCGAGGAGGTGCCGCCCCCTCAGCAGGTGGGCTACTGGCTGCGGAACTACGCCGCCCAGGGCATCCTGGCCCGCGCCGCTGGGCTGCTCCTGGCCCGCCCACGCGGCTACACGCCCGAGATGGTGGAAGACCTTTACCGCTGGGTGCGCCGCGTGCTGGCCGAGGCAGGCCGCCCCGATCTCCCGGTCGTGGCGAACGTGGACTTCGGCCACACCAGTCCGCAGCTCACGCTGCCGCTGGGGGGACTGGCGCGCCTCGATCCGGTGGCGGAGCGGGTGACGGTCACACCCTGAGAGGAGAGGGGGGAGCGTTCCGGCGGGCGAGGGTGAACGGCTGCGGGAACCCTCGCCCCGGCCCGACTTCGGGACGTTCGCCGCTTTGAGCGCGGGGCCGCCCGCTATCATGGCCGCGTGCGGCTGCTGCTGCTGTCTGACATTCATGCCAATCACCCGGCCCTGGAGGCGGTGCTGCGCGACGCCGTCCCGCGGCGTTTCGATCAGGTGGTTCACCTGGGCGACGCCCTGGGCTACGGCCCGCATCCGCGTCAGGTACTGACCACCCTGCGTGAGCTGGACGCCGTGTGCCTGCGGGGCAACCACGAACAGATGCTGCTGGAGTACGCGGACGGCAGGCGCGAGAAGCACGCGAGCGTCGTATCGGCGGCCCTGCTGTGGCAGTTGGGGCAGTTGTCCGACCGGGACGTGGCCTGGGTGCGTTCCTGGCGCGACGGCCTCGACGACCCCACCGTGGGCGCCCGCTATCGGCACGGCACACCCGTCAGCCTCGACGCCTACACCGATTCCGTCACCGCCGCCCGTGAAGCCTTCGCGCAGTGGGGGGGGCGCCTGGGGTTCGTGGGGCATACCCACGTCCCCGCCGTGTACGCGACCCTGAACGCCCCGGTGGGCGAGTGGATCAAGGCCCAGACCTTCCCCGAGGGCGGCAGCTACCCGGTGCCGCCCGCCGCCCGCGTGATCCTGAATCCCGGCAGCGTCGGCCAGCCCCGCGACGGTAATCCGCAGGCCAGCTACGCCATCTTCGACCGCCAGCGCGGCCACTTCGAGGTCTTCCGGGTGCCCTACGACGTGGGCCGCACCCAGGACGCCGTGCTGGCCGCCGGACTGCCCCCGGTGCTGGCCGCGCGGCTGGCCATCGGGAAGTGAGAGGGAAAGGCGTGCAGGGATGCAGGACGCAGGACGCGGTGCGTGGCCGGAAAGGGGGGAGCCGTCCCGTGTCCCGCGCACTGCGCACCGCCGCCCTCCCATGACCTCCTCCACGGCCCTCCTCCACGGCCCGCTGCTTGAACAGACGGCCGTCTTCCGGGGCAATGCCCTGCTGCTGACCGGCCCAGCCCGCGTGGGCAAACGGGATGTGGCGCTGGCGGTCGCCGCGCAGCACAACTGCTCCGGCACACGCGGCATGTACGGCGAGGCGTGCGGGACGTGCCCGTCCTGCCGGGCGTTCGCGGCGGGCGCGCACCCCGACCTGCTGCTGGTCGAGCCGCGCGCCACCACCTCCACCGGCAAGGCCGCGCGGCGCAAGCTGATTCCTATCGGCGCGATTCTTTCGGCCCGCGACAAGGGCCGCGAGTACGAGACGCACGTGTTCGAGTTTCTGGAAGTCCGCCCCACCTTCCGCCGCCGCGTGGTGATCGTGGACGGCGCCGAGCACCTGGGGCCGGAGGCCGCGAACGCCCTGCTGAAGCTGGTCGAGGAACCGCCGCACGGCGCGCTGTTCGTGTTCCTGGCCGAGGACCTGCGCTCGGTCATCCCCACCATCGTCAGCCGCAGCGCCCGCCTGAGCGTCACCCCCGCCCCCGACCGCGCCCTTGAGCGCACGCTGGCCCTCAGCGGTGAGGCCCCTGACGCCGAACTGGTCGCCTTCGCCGCCGGGCGCGCGGGCGTGCTGAAGGACCGGGAGGCCGTGCGGGCCGCCCTCACCGACGCGGCGGAGTTCACGGGGGCGCTGGAGACGGGCCTGCTCCCGGCCCTGGAAGCCGCCGAGCGCCTGGAGAAACGCTGGGACGCCGCCTGGCACCCCGAGGCGCTGCGCTTCACCTGGCGCACGCAGTCCCCCCACGCCCGCGCCCGTGCCGACGCCGCCCTGGACGCCCTCCAGGCGGCGCTGGAAGCCTACGCCAGTCCCAGCCTGAGCTTTCAGGTGTTCGCGCTGAATCTGCGGGAGGCGTTCGGGGAAGGGTGAACCTCCCGCCCCCGTCTTGAAGAAAAACGACCTCCTGACCCTGGCCGGGTGGCGGATGCGCTGGGCCGCCGCCCATGCCAGAGTGGGGAGATGCCGTTTCAGGAGTTCCTCCCCGACCCCCGCCTGCGCCCCCTGGTGCGGGTGTACTGGCAGATGGAGGAACTTCACGATGCGGGCCAGGAAGAACACCGCTTCCTGCCGGAACGCTCGGTGCGCCTCACATTCCTGGCGGGGTCTTCGTGGCGTGGGGCGGTGAACGGTGGCAGCCTGCAACCTCTGCCGGAAGCGGCGCTGGGCGGCCTGACGCTGCAACCGCTCCGGGTCGTCTCGGTGGGCCATACGCGGGCCCTGGGCGTGGAGCTGTACCCGTGGGGCGCGCGGCAACTGCTGGGCTGGCACGCCGGAATGCCGGACCTCGACCTGGGCGAACAGTACGGGGCAGACGTGAGGGCCGTCTGCGCGCTGCTGCACCTGGAACTCTGGGAGGAAGCGCGGCAGACCCTGGAAGGCTGGCTGCTGCGCCTGTGGGCCGAACGCGCCGTGGAAACCGGCAAGGGCGTGCGCGCCGCCGCACAGCTCTACACCTCGCTGGGGAGTGCGCGAATCGGCACGCTGGCCGACGAGCTGAACCTCAGCCCCCGGCAACTGGAACGGCAGTTCGTGCGGGAAGTCGGCGTGAAGGCCAAGACGCTGGCCCGCCTGATCCGCTTCGAGGAAATCCACAACCGCCTGCTGCTGAACCCGGCCCTGCCCCTCGCCCCGCTGGCCTACGAGCTGGGCTTTGCCGACCAGGCGCACCTGACGCGGGAGTTCCGGGCGCTGAGCCAGATGACGCCGCGCACCTTCGCGCAGTGGGCCGAGAAACGTTGGCGGCCCGTCTGGGAAAGGGAACTGGCGGGCGCGCTGGTCCAGGTGCCGGGGGTTCCGCTGGTGACCGCCCTTTAGATGGAGGAGAGGCGGTGTCGCCCTTGTTCAAGACCCCGCGCCCTGGCCTCCGCGGCATGAGACTGAAACATCTGAATCTTGCTGTGCCGGACGTGGCTGAAGCCAGGGCCTTCTTTCAAAAGCTGCTGGGATTTGAACGTCTGGAAGACAAGGGCGGCGTCCTGAGTGTCCTGAAAGACGAGGATGGCTTTATCCTGATCGTCAGCAACTTCGGCAGAACAGCCGTCCTCCCTGAATACCTGCGGGAATTTCATCTCGGCTTCTCTCTGGCAAGTCCTGCGGAGGTGGACGAGATGGATGCACGGCTGCAAGGGGCAGGCTCCCTGCCGGAGCAGGGCCCGGCGCGCATCCGGGGCGGGTACACCTTCTCTTTCCGGGCGTTCGGTTGTGTGCTGCTGGAATTCACGTCGTATGGCGGGGCCTGAAGTGTCGCCTTTGTTCAAGACCCGGCCCCGACCCGCCTCCTACCCTGGACAACATGACTGAGCCTGTTCAGAAAAGACCGCTTCTCTTTCTGCTCGCCACCACCTTCCTGTTCTCCGTCGGCATCTCACTGGTGTTTCCGGTGCTGCCCTTTATCGTCATGGAGTACGTGCCGCAGGTTTCGCAGCAGGCCGCCGTGATCGGCTGGCTGGCGGCTTCGTTCGCGTTGCTGTCGTTCTTCTCCGCGCCGGTCATGGGCGCGCTCAGCGACGCCTACGGGCGGCGACCGGTGCTGATGCTGAGCCTGCTGGGGTCGGCGGTCGGATACCTGCTGTTCGGCATCGGCGGCAGCCTGTGGATGCTGTTCCTGGGGCGCGGCATCGACGGCCTCACGGCGGGCGGCATCAGCGCCCTGTTTGGCTATGTGGCCGACACCACGCCCGAAGAAGAACGCGGCAAGACCTTCGGGCAGATCGGGGCGGTGTTCGGGGCCGGGTTCATCGTGGGACCGGCCATCGGCGGGCTGCTTTCGCATCTCAGTCTGAGCGCGCCGATGTTCGCTGCCGCTGCCGTGTGCGTGCTGAACCTGCTGTGGGGCTATTTCATCCTGCCGGAAAGCCTCGCGCCCGAACGGCGCAGCAAGCAGTTCGATGCCGCCCACCTCAACCCCTTCACGCAGCTCCGCGGCGCACTGGCCTTCCCGCTGGTTCGCCGCCTGGTGACGGTCAGCGTGCTGTTCATCCTGCCCTTCTCGCTGATGCAGCTTGCCCTGTCGCTGCTGGCCCGCGACACGTTGGGCTGGGGACCGGGGCAGGTCAGCACGACCTTCATCGTGGTGGGCGTGTGCGACATTCTCGGCCAGGGGGTCTTGCTGCCGCACCTGCTCCGCTGGCTGGGCGAGAAGCGCGTGGCGACAATGGCCCTGGGCATGGGCGTGGTGGGGATGACCTGTCTGGCGCTGCTGCCGCTCCTGCCCCTCACCGCGCTGCTGTATACCAGCGTGCTGCTGTTCTCGCTGGGCGAGGGGATTTTCAATGCCACGCTGGGTGCGATGATCTCGGTCGCCACGCCCGCCGACGCCCAGGGCCGCGTGCAGGGCGGGGCGCAGGCCTTCGGTTCGCTGGCGCAGGTGGCCGGGCCGCTCGCGGGGGGGCAACTCTACTCGCGCTTCGGGCCGACCGCGACCTTCGGCACGGGCGCGGCGCTGGTGGCGCTGGCTCTGGTGCTCCTGACCGGAAGCCGCGTGCAGGCTTCCCGGCCGCAGGAAGCGGTGGGCTGACCCCGCTTCCCCGGCTCCCTCCCGCTCTAGACTCCCCACATGATCAAGCCGAGACAACACGGTACGGCGCGGGTCTGGACCCTGCCCACCGGCCCAATTCAGGAAAACGCGGTGCTGGTATCGGGCGCGGAAGGCGAGGGTTTCCTCGTTGACCCCGGCGACGATGCGCAGCAGCTTCTGGCCCTGGTCCGCGATTCGGGCGTGAAGGTGCGCGGCATCCTGCTGACCCACGCGCACTTCGACCACATCGGGGCGGTGCAGCCCTTGAGGGAGGCGCTGGGGGTGCCAGTCTACCTGCATCCCGCCGACCTGCCGATCTACCGGATGGGCGCGGCGTCGGCGGCCCGGTGGAACCTGCCCTTCGTCCAGCCCGAGGCCCCCGACGCGGAGATTACGCAGGGGCAGACCTTCCGGGCGGGCGACCTGACCCTCACGGCGCGCGAACTGCCCGGACACGCGCCGGGGCATGTGGTGTTCGTGGCGGGCACCGGAGAGGGACCGGGGTTCGTGGTGGCGGGCGATACCCTCTTTCAGGGCAGCACCGGGCGCACCGACCTGCCAGGCGGCAACCACCCGCAGCTCATCGAGGGTATCCGGCGCGAACTGCTGAGCCTGCCCGACGAAACGGTGGTCTATCCGGGACACGGCCCCGCCACCACCGTCGGGACCGAGCGGCGCACGAACCTTTTTCTGAGATGACGCGGCTGGAGGGGACGTGAAGGCTTACCCTGGAGGCATGACGCGTGTGGGGGTGGGCTGATGCCCGGGACAGGCGGTGGACAGGGCGCCCTGCTGGACCGGACGCTGACCGACATCAGCTACAGCACCAATACCACCAACGCCCTGATTCACCTGTACCGCGCGGAAGTCGGCAAGATGACCGCCTACCGCCAGCGGCTGGACATGACGACCAACTGGGCAGTGGTGACGACGGCGGGCCTCGCCAGCTTCGCGCTGGGCGACCCCAACAACAGCCACGCGACGTTCCTGTTCGCCATGTTCATGAACTACTTCTTCCTGCGGCTGGAGGCGCGGCGTTTCCGCATCTACGAGATCGCGCACCACCGCGTGCGGATCATGGAACGCTTCTTCTTTCCGGCGATGCTGGGCGAGAAGGTGGACCCCGGCTGGCACCAGCTCCTGCTGGCCGAACTCGCCAAGCCCCGTAGCCCGATGAGCCGCGCCGACGCGCAGGGCTGGCGCCTGAACCGCAACTACCTGTGGATCTACGCGGCGGTGCTGCTCGCCTGGCTCGCCAAACTGGATCTGGAGCAGCCCAAGGGGTGGGTGCTGGAGTTTCCCGCCGCGCTCTCGCTGGCGGATATCGGGAGCTTTCCCGGCTGGGTGGTGTTCCTGGGCGTGTTCCTGTTCTACACGTACCTGATCGTGCTGGCCGTGCGCGCGGCCCGGACCTATCCGCTGGAAGAGGGATAGGAGGCGGTGGGGTGTGGCCTGTAGCCCACCACCTGCCTCTCCCGCCACACCTGGACGCCCGTCAGCAGCAGTGCCTGCGCGGGCAGGCTCCACAGGTACACACGGGGCCGCCCGCAGAGCAGGCAGGCGCCCAGCGCGAGCAGTTGCGTACTCAGGCCGAGGTTCACGGCGACCCGGTTGATGGCGCGGGGCGTGTAGGCGCGGCGCTGGGCGGGCGTCGGTTCCCCGCCCGTCAGGGTCCGCAGCCGCCACTCGAACAGCGTCTCCAGCATCCGTTCCTGCGGCGTGAAGTACAGGGCGTAGGCGAGTTTCAGGGCGGCCAGGACACGCGGGTCGTCCCCGGTCTGCGCGGGAGGAGTGCGGAAGACCTCGCCCCGGGCGGCGCGGTGGCCCCGTTCCCACAGGTAGTCCACGCTCAGGATCAGGCTTTGCAGCAGGGTGAGGGGCAGGCCCCAGCGCCCGGCGAGGCCCAGCAGCACGGCGGCGTTCACCACCACGTCCAGTTCCGAGTCCAGATAGCGGCCCGTCTCGGTCGTCTGTCCGGTGGCGCGGGCGAGTTGCCCGTCGAGGTTGTCGAGCAGCGTCTTGACCTGAAGCAGCGCGGCGGGCGTGAGACGGTGGCCCCGGCGCAGCAGCACGCCTGCCAGCACGCCCAGGGCGGTGTGGGCCAGCACGACCCGGACGGGGTTCACGTTCCGGCGGGCCAGCGGCGGCACGAGCCGCTCCGCGAGGGGCCGGAACAGGCTCTCGGCGGCCCACTCGCGGGCCGGGCGGGCCTTGCCGTGGGTCATGGCCGGGCCACCCCGGTCAGAATCTCAGCGCCTGCCGCCGGTGCCGCGCGGCGGTCCCTTGCGGACGCCCGCGTAACGGTTGCGCTCCTTGCGGCGTTCGGCGCTGCTCAGGCCGGTCTTGCCCTTCGTTCCGGCGCGGCCCTGGGCGCCCCGCTGCGGGACGAAGGTGTCCACTGTCAGGAAGCGCGCCAGCGGGACGTACAGCACCAGCACAAAGAGCAGGGTGCCCCACCAGGTATCCAGGTACCGGCTCAGTCCTGCCGCGCGCAGCACGGCCGAGAGCAGCGTCGCCAGCAGCGCGAAGATCGCCACCCGCACGAAGAGCTTGAGCAGTTTGCGGGGCGTGAAGCCCGGCTCGGGGTCGGGCGTGGTGAGCCAGCGCCAGGGATTCAAGCGCCAGCCTCCGGGCCAGCGGGCCGGGCCGGGGCCCCCAGCGTCACGCGGTCGCGGAAGGCCTCCAGTTCCGGCCACCCGGTCTGTCCGGCGTCCACGTCGATCACCAGCGCGGGCTTGTGGGTCATGGACGCCAGGCGGTTCAGTGTGCTGCGGTGCGCGGCGTCCCGCGCGGGCGAGGCCAGCAGGACGCCGCGCACCGCGCTCTTGCCGTCCAGCAGCTTCAGGGCGCCGAACAGTTCCTTTTCCCCCGCCGGGGCCCTGGCCGCGTTCTCCAGCCGCTCCCCGCGCGCCGCGACCTGCGAGGCGGGCAGGTCGGAGGAGAACACCCCGTACAGGCCCAGGGCGTCAAGGGCCATTCTCAACCCGCCGCTCAGGTCCGGGTCGGCCAGCAGGGCGCGCGGGCCGATCACCGCGACCGTCACCCGCGACCCCCGGCTGAGGGGTGGCATCTCCTCCCGCTTCTCCGCCGCCAGCGGCTTCACGCGCTCCAGGGCCAGCCGCACCCGGCCGGGGTTGCCGGTGAAGCGTTGCCCGAGTTCCGCCGCCGCCGTCACCAGCGCCTCCCCCCCGTCGGGAATGGCGATCAGCGGCGGCAGGCCGCTGAGGCGCCGGGGCAGCAGGTCCGTCAGCGCCTCCCCCCAGGCGTCACTCGCCACCGCCGGGGTCTGCGGCACCAGCACCGCGTCCACCCGCCCGAGTTCCAGCACCCGCCCCAGCACAAGCTGCACCTGCACCGGTTCATTCGGCAGGCTCGCCTGACCCAGCGCCAGCGCCTCCGCGGCGGGCAGGGCAGGCTGCACGACCTCCACCCCAAGTTCTTTCAGGAACGCGGCCCAGTACCGCCCACGGCGCGCGCCCAGCGAATCCAGCAGACCGACCTTCATTCCTGGCAGTCTACAGGGCCGGGACAAGATTAAAGTCTCTCTATGTTCGAGGGTTTCCGGCTGGACAGGATCAGGCTTTCAGAGGCCACGCTGCGCGTCCGTTCCGGCGGCTCGGGTCCGCCCGTCCTGCTCCTGCACGGTCATCCCCGCACGCACGCCACCTGGCACAAGGTCGCCCCCCTCCTGGCCGAACGTCACACGGTCGTCTGCCCGGACCTGCGCGGCTTCGGGCAGTCCTCCAAACCGCCGGACACGCCCGACCACGCGGGGTCCTCGAAGCGGGCCAAGGCGCGCGACTGCGTGGAACTGATGGACCACCTGGGCTTCGGCCGCTTCGCCGTCGTGGGCCACGACCGCGGCGCCTACACGGCCTTCCGGGCGGCCCTGGATCATCCCGAAGTCATCACGCACCTGGCCGTGCTCGACGCGGTGCCCATCGCTGAAGCCCTCGGGCGGTGTGACGCCCGTTTTGCCCGGGCGTGGTGGCACTGGTTCTTCTTCGGCCAGCCGGAGAAACCCGAGCGGGCCATCCTGGCCGACCCGGACGCCTGGTACCGGAACACGCCCCAGAAGGCGGCGCAGATGGGTGCGGAGGCTTACGCGGACTACCGGGCCGCCATCCACGACCCGGCGACGGTTCACGGCATGGTGGAGGATTACCGCGCGGGTCTGGGCATCGACCGGGACCACGACGAGGCCGACCGGCGGGCCGGGCGAAAGGTCGGCTGCCCCACCCTGGTCCTGTGGGCCTTGCAGGACGATCTGGAAGACCTGTACGGCGACGTTCTCGCGGTCTGGAAGCCCTGGGCGGCCGACCTGCGCGGGCACGGGATCGACTCCGGTCACCACCTGGCCGAGGAGGCCCCTGCGGAACTCGCGGCGGCACTGCTCGATTTCCTGCACGGCGGTTGAGCCGTCCGCTTTCTCCCGTATCCTGCCCCGCATGACCCCCCTGACCCTCCCCGACCCGCTGCGCCGCGTGTTGCCCGCCGCCCGCTGGGAGGCCGTGACGGAGGGATGCAGCGGCGCGGGCGTGTGGCGCAGCCAGAAATACGTGGTGAAGGTGCAGGAGCGCGGCGGCCCCACGGTCAGCACCCTGCTGCAAGAGCGCGAGCGGCTGCGCTGGCTGTGGGGCCGCGTCCCGGTGCCCAGCGTGGTGGGGTACGAGATCACGCCGACCCACGAATACCTCGCCATGACCCGCCTGCCCGGCCTTCCCATGAGTCACCCCGATGCCGCGCTGCACCCGGAGCGCGTCACCGACCTGCTGGCCCGCGCCCTGCGCGAACTGCACGCCCTCCCGGTGCGGGAGTGCCCCTTCAACATGTCCCTGCCCGTCACCCTGCGCCTGGCCCGCGAACGGGTGCGGGCGGGCGCAGTGGATGAGGCGGACTTCGACGATGAACGGCAGGGGTGGAGCGCCGCCGAGGTCTTCAATGAACTCGTCCGCACCCGGCCCGGGACAGAGGACATCGTCGTGACGCATGGCGACGCCTGCCTCCCCAACGTCATCCTGAACGGCGAGTACGTGGAGGGCTTCGTGGACGTGGGCCGCGCGGGCCTGGCCGACCGTCACGCGGACCTCGCGCTGGCCTGGCGCAGTCTGAGGCACAACCTGGGGCCGGAACACGCCGAACGCTTCCTCGACCTGTACGGGCGGGCGTGGGTGGACGAACGCAAGCTGGCGTATTACCGCCTGCTGGACGAACTGTTCTGAGGTCGGCCTTCCCGGACAGAGAGAGGCGGCAGAGGGCGTGGTGCCTCCTCTGCCGCCTCTCTCTGTCCGGCGGTTTCTGCCCCTAGCGGCCGAGCAGGTGGCGCAGCATCTCCAGAGGATGCGCCCAGCCTTCTCCATGGCTCGCCCCGTTCCGCCAGAGCCGTTCGCGCGCGCCGTCCGCGTGGAGTTCCTCCAGGTGGTGCAGCGTGCTGTCGCGGCGGGCGTCGTACTCGTACCGCATCGTCCTCACCTCTTCCTCGTGGCTTCGCGGGAAGCCTTGCCGGAACTTCCGGCCGGGAACTGCGCGCGGCGGGTCACCGTTGGACGCCCTGAGCCTACGCCCCCCGCGAGAGTCGGCGCATCCGGAGAATGACCGGGGCCGGTACGCCAATTGGCCAGGAAGGTCGGGCCTGCCCCGGCGCCGCGCGTGACTCCGGCGGGCGCGTGCTCTACTCCCGGCGTGCGTGCCCTGTCCCTGCTCGTGACCCGTCGTCCCTGGCTGGTGCTGCTCTTGTGGGCGCTGCTCGCGGCCCTGAGCGCCTACCCGGCTTCGCTCGCGCCGAAGCACCTCAGCGCCAATCCCGGCGACCTGAAGAACGCCGAGAGCACCCGCGTCACGGCCCTGCTGCGCGAACGGTTCGGGGAGACGGACACGAATACGGCGCTGCTGGTCACCCGCTCGCACCCGCCCCTGACGACGCCGCCCGGACGGGCCGCCTACGACCGCTTCATCACCGGGCTGGAGGCGGTGCCGGGTGTCACGCGCGTGCTGCGGGCGGGCGCGCAGGGCGCCGTCCCGACGGTCAGCCCGGACGGCACCCTGGCCTTGACCGTCGCGCAGATTCCGCTGAGGGAAGGCGCGAGCGAGACGCTGGCCCGCGTGCGTGCTTACGCCGCCGCTGCCGGGTCCCGGGTGCTGGACGTGCGCGTGACCGGCGGGCAGGCCATCGCGGACGACTTCACCGCGTTTGCCGAGAGCGACACCAGGCGCAGCGAGTTCGCCGCCCTGCCCCTCACGGCGCTGGTGCTGCTGGGCGTGTTCGGGGCGCTGGTCGCCACCGGCCTGCCCCTGGTGGTCGGCGTACTGAGCATCACCGTGGCGATGGCAGGACTGTACGGCCTGGCCCACGTCACCGAGGTGAGCACCTTCGCCCAGAGCGTGATCACGATGCTGGGTCTGGGCGCGGGGATCGACTATGCCCTCCTGATGGTCAACCGCTTCCGGGAGGAGCTGGGCCGCGACGGGGACGCGCGGGGGGCGGCCGCCCGGACCGTCCAGACGGCTGGCCGCAGCGTCCTGTTCAGCGGCCTGACGGTTGCCATCGCGATGGCGGCGCTAATCCTCCCGCCCATCGCCTTCGTGCGTTCGATGGGTCTGGGCGGGGTGCTGGTCGTGCTGCTGACCGTCCTGGCCAGCGTGACGGCCCTGCCCGCGCTGCTGGCCCTGCTGGGCGAACGCGTGAACAGCCCGCGCCTGCTGCGCCTGACCTGGAGCCAGAGTGGAACCGCGTCCGCCTCGTGGACCGCCTTCGCCCGCCGCGTGACCGCCCGGCCCTGGCTGGCCGTGATCCTCAGCGCCCTCTTCCTGCTGGGGCTGGCCCTGCCCGCCTCACAGATGCGGACCGGGTACGCCGGGGCATGGGGCCTCACGCCCGGTGTGGAGAGCCGCGACGCGCTGGCCGATGTGCGCGACCTGGGGGCAGGCGGCCTCCTCAGCCAGTTCGAGGTGATCCTCGACCTGGGCGGAGAGCGGTACGGGCCGGACGACCGCGTCCGTTTCCAGCGGGTCGTGGCGGACCTGCGCGCGCTGCCGGGCGTGCAGGCCGTCATCAGCCCCTTCCTCATCCCCGCCGACCTTGCCGGGCAGCCGGGGGGAGGGGGAGTGGAGGCGCTCGGTGCCGTCAGCCTGCTCACCCGCCGTTCCTTCAGTCAGGACCGCCACCTGCTGCGCGTGACCGTCGTGCCGGACCACTATCTGCGGGCCGACCAGATCGAACCCTTCGAGGCACGGTTGCGGCGGACCCTCGCGGTGAGCGGCTTCCGTTTCCTGCTGGGCGGCGCGCCGGTCGGGGAGCGCGAGTTCAGCCACGCCCTCACGGACGCGCTGCCCACCGCCGTCCTGACGGTCTTCGCCGCGACCTTCCTGCTCCTGATGCTCGCGTTTCGCAGTCTGCTGGTGCCGCTCAAGAGCATCCTGATGAACACGCTGACGGTCGGGGCCGCCTACGGCGCCGTGACGCTGGTCGTGCAGCAGGGCGTTCTGGCCGGGCCGCTGGGCATCCCCGCCGATGTGGGGGTGCTCGATTCCAGCCTGCCGCTGCTGCTCTTCGCCGTGCTGTTCGGCCTCAGCATGGACTACGAGATTTTCCTGCTCTCCCGCGTGCAGGAGGAAGTCCTGCGCGGTCATCCCAACGATGAAGCCGTCGTGCTGGCTGTGGGCCGCACGGCCCGGATCATCACCTCGGCGGCGCTGATCATGTTCATCGTCTTCTGCGCCTTTATTGGTGGGCGCGTCGTCGCCAACAAGAGCATCGGCCTGGGGCTGGCGGTCGCGGTGGTTCTGGACGCCACGCTGGTCCGCCTGGTGCTGGTCCCCGCCTTCCTCAAGCTGGCAGGGCGCTGGAACTGGTGGCTCCCGGGGTGGCTGGACCGGCTTTTGCCACGGGTACGGGTGGAGCACTGAGGCCCCTCCAGGAGCACTTTCTGGAGCAAGCCGCGAAAGATAAGCGTAAGAAATCAGGAGTTAACTTTAAGCTGTTCTTCAACTATCTCAGCAATTCCCTGCCGGAGGCGACATGCTGACCGTGAATCTCCACCTCTGCAACGGCGACCTGGTGACCCTCCAGGTGACTCCCTCCCAGCGAGACAGACTCAGCCGCACCCTCAACCAGACCGTTCTTCCGAATACCCCCTTCGAGGTTCACGTGGACGGGCGTACCCTCATGATTCCCTGGCGTTCCATCGGCTACCTCTCCATCCTGACGGAGGCCCGGCCCAGCCCGGAGCTTCAGTCCACCGAGGCTGCCGATTAATACTCTGTTCCTTCGATTCCTGATTCGGGTTGATTTTTCGCTCTCTGCCCGTGAGGGGCGAGGGAGCAGCGGCTCGCCTTCATCGCCCTCAGCATGGCCCTCAGCATGTGCGGCGAGTGCGTGGGCAATGGCCAGAGCCTGGAGTGAAGCACCTTTGTTTTTGACCCTCTCGCCAGTGGGAGAGGGCCTTGCGAAGCAAGGGGTGAGGGGGTCTTTTTGACTAATGCTCTAAAGGGTTGGGTAAGCGGTGTTCGTGGAGAATATGTCATTCAGTCGCCATCTATTTTTCCCGCTCCTGGCACGTTCGCTCCACCACCGTCCCCGCGGTGTCTATCGGCAAATCCAGCACCCGCCCCGTCAGGCCGTTCTTGTTCATCACGGCGTGCAGGTAACGGTGCAGCCGCTCGGTGCTGGCGCGGGTATCGTGGAAGCAGAGGACGGTGGGGCCAGCGCCGCTGAGCGCCGCGCCCAGGGCTCCGTAACGGTGGGCCTCTTCCAGAATGTCGCTCAGGCCGGGGACCAGCGGCGCCCGCCAGATCTGGTGGATGTAGTCCTGCATCGCGTGGCGCAGCAGGTCGAGGCGGCCCTGCGCGAACGCGGCGGCCAGCAGCGCGGCGTGCGAGAGGGCGTGGACGGCGTCCGCCCGGGTGTACTCCTTGGGCAGGACGGCGCGGGCCTTGCTGGTGCTGAGCTCGAAGTCGGGGATCAGGACCGTCACGCCCAGATGGGCGGGCGGGTCCAGCCGGACATAATGCGTCCCCAGCTTGTCGAGCGTGGCGACCACGATGCCACCGAACAGCGCCGGGGCGACGTTGTCGGGGTGGCCTTCCTCGCGGGCCGCCACGTCCAGCAGCGCCTCGCTCTCCAGGGGCCGCCCCAGCAGTTCATTCCCCGCCACGATGCCCGCGACCAGGGCGGCGGCGCTCGACCCCAGACCGCGCGCCAGCGGCACCTCCGTCCCGATCTCCACGCGGGCGGGGGGCAGTGGCCGCCCCGCCCGTTTCGCGGCCAGTTCCATCGCCCGGTACACGTAGTTGCTTTCGTCGGCGGGCGTCCCCTCCAGTTCCGGACCGAGCGGCACGACCTCCGTTACCGCCTGAGGCGTGACCCGCAGCGTGGTGAAGAGCGGCACGCTCAGCCCCAGGCTGTCGAAACCCGGCCCCAGGTTCGCGCTGGAGGCGGGCGCGCGGACGGTGAAGGTCATGGGGCGCCTCCGACCCGCCCGACAGTCGAACCGTCTAAAGGTCCAAGGGCAGGAGCTGCCCCAGCCTCTGCAAGCCACGAGCCACAAGCCGCAGGCCCCCACTCACCACTTACCACAGCCCACTCACCCTCAAAGGATGCTCTCCAGCACCCGTTCCATGCTGGCCTCCACGGCCTTCGGCGCCTCCACCGCTCGCAGGGCCGCGTCCGGGTCTTTCAGACCGTTGCCGGTCAGGACCGCGACCACCGTCTGCCCCGGCAACAGCTTCCCGGCGGCGTGCAGCTTCAGCAGGCCCGCGACCGGCGTGGCGCTGGCCGGTTCGCAGAAGACGCCTTCCTGCGCGATCAGGTTGTAGGCGTGCATGATCTCGTCGTCGTCCGCCATATCGAAGAGACCGCCACTCTCGCGCACGGCCGCGCGGGCGAGGTCGGCGCTGGCCGGGTTGCCGATGCGGATGGCGGTGGCGAGCGTCTGCGGCTCGTCCACGATGGCATTGCGGACGAAGGGGGCCGCGCCCTCGGCCTGAAAGCCCCACATTCTCGGCAGCGAGCTGTTCTTCCCGGCCTGCTGATACTCCCGGAAACCCATCCAGTACGCGCTGATGTTCCCGGCGTTGCCGACCGGAATGGCGAGGATGTCGGGTGCCCGGCCCAGGACGTCCACGATCTCGAAGGCGCCCGTCTTCTGCCCTTGCAGGCGGTAGGGATTCACCGAGTTCACCAGCGCAATGGGATGCTCGGCGCTGATCCGGCGCACCAGCCCGAGGGCTGCGTCGAAGTTGCCGTTGATCGCCACGATTTGCGCGCCGTAGGCCATCGCCTGCGCCAGCTTTCCCAGCGCGATGTTCCCGTCGGGAATCAGCACGATGCACTTCAGGCCCGAACGGGCGGCGTAAGCGGCAGCGGCGGCGCTGGTGTTGCCGGTGCTGGCGCAGATGATCGTGTCGGCGCCGTCCTCCACCGCCTTGGCGACCGCCATCACCATGCCCCGGTCCTTGAAGCTGCCGGTCGGGTTCAGCCCCTCGTACTTCAGGTAAAGCTCCACGCCCAGGCGCGCGCTCAGCTTCGGCGCGGGAATCAGGGGCGTTCCCCCCTCGTGCAGGCTCAGGGCGGGCGTCCGGTCAGTGACGGGCAGGTACTCGCGGTAGCGTTCGATCAGTCCGGGCATGGCGTGCTCCTCCGTGCTGCCCTCTTGGGGCGGTCAGTCCGCCTATGCTAGCGGCCACTTCCGCATCCCGTTCCCGGCAAGTAAGACAGGCTCCCGCCCCCGCCTGCCGTCAGCTTTTCATCAGAGATGAGGAGGCAGCGGCGCGTTCCTGCACCGGAAACTTAAGCGGTATTAGCGGGACATCCATCCCGCCTTTGCTCAGCCTTGAAAAGGTGAGGCGGTGCACACTAGCGCGGAACCGTGAGTTTCATTGTGCGATCACAACGAACGAGAGACGTTCGAATCTCAGCGTCCTGGAGGAAAGAAGATGAGTTGGATTATCCTGATTCTGGTTGGTGCCCTCTGCGGTTGGCTCGCAAGCCTCATCATGAAGACCGATGCCCAGCAGGGCGCGGTCGCGAATATCCTGATCGGGATTGTGGGTGCGCTCCTCGCCCAGTGGATCTTCGGTAGCCTGCTGGGCATCGGTGGTGCTTACGCGGCGGGGAACGGCTTCAACTTCTGGAGCATCATCTGGGGCATCGTGGGCAGCGTGATCCTGATCGCGATCCTCAAGGCCCTGCGCGTCCTGCGCTGACTCCACGCCTCGTTCACCGGCCGGACTCCTCCATGGGGTTCGGCTTTTTTGTGCGGCGACGTTGGGGGTTCGGTCCTGCCCCGTGTCCTCCTCTCTTGTGCTACAGTTGGAAGGCTTGCCTGACCCTGACCGGCGCGGCACTGGCCTTTCCAGGTCACCGCCCCCGGTAGAGCAGCGGGCCAGGCTCAAGAAGGAGTACGAACATGTCGAGAGTGTGCGAAGTATGCGGTAAGGGACCGATTGTGGTGAACTCGGTCATTCGCCGTGGTAAGGCCCGCGCCCAGGGCGGCGTCGGTCGCAAGACCACCGGGATCACCAAGCGGGTTCAGAAGCCCAACCTCCAGCCCCTCACCGTCGTCCGTGGCGGCGTGGCCGTGCAGATGCGCGTCTGCACCAAGTGCCGCAAGAGCCTGATCTGAGGCCGACGCAGCGGGCGCCCCTGTCCTGACCGGATGGGGGCGCTTCCCTTTGGACGGCCGGGGGACGGGGCCGGTTCAGACCTTCGGCTTGTTCTCGCCCACGAAGCTGGCGATCAGGAGCAGCAGCGTTCCCACGACCACCAGGGAATCCGCGAGGTTGAAGATCGGGAAGTTCCCGGCGTGGAGGGCCTGTGTGACCGCGCTGAGCGGGGGGGCGTGCAGCATGTCGGTGACCCTGCCCAGCCGCAGGCCGTCGATGGTGTTGCCGATGGCTCCGGCGGCGATCATGCTCAGCACGACCGTCAGGAACCGGTTCTGAGGACGCACGACCAGATAGGCCAGGATGCCCAGTCCCACCAGCAGCCGCGCGACGGCCAGCGGCACGGCCGATCCCGACAGGAGGCTCCAGGCCGCCCCGGTATTGAAGGTCAGCACCCAGTCCAGCACGCCCGGAATAAAGGGGACCGGCGCCGCGCCCTCCTGAAGATGGGCGAGCGCCCAGGCTTTGAGCGCCTGGTCGGCGGCGATCAGCAGGGCAGCGATGAGCAGCGGCACCCAGGCGGGAAAGGTTCGCGGGCGAGCAAGCAGGGTGGGCACGCCGCGCAGTATAGGGAGCCGCCCGGCGTGAACGTGCCAGTTTCCCGGGGGGGACTGCTCACATTGTCCCCGCTCCGCCCGCCGACAATGGACGGCATGGCGAACGTGGAATCCTTCGATCTCGACCACACCAAGGTTCAGGCTCCCTATGTGCGCTTGGCTGGCGTGAAGACCACCCCGCGCGGCGATCAGATCAGCAAGTACGACCTGCGCCTCCTCCAGCCCAACCGGGGCGCGGTCGATCCGGCGGCCCTGCACACGCTCGAACACCTGCTCGCTGGCTACCTGCGCGACCACCTGAAGGATGTGGTGGACGTTTCCCCGATGGGCTGCCGCACCGGCCTGTATATGGCCGTGATCGGTGAGCCGGACGAGCCGGGCGTGCTGCGCGCCTTCGAGGCGGCACTGCGCGACACGGCGGCCCACGACCGTCCCATTCCCGGCGTGAGCGAACTGGAATGTGGCAACTACCGCGACCACGATCTGGAGGCGGCCCGCCAGCACGCCCGCGACGCC
>NZ_CP038512.1:2940000-2975000 GCF_004758605.1 Deinococcus metallilatus | reverse complement strand
CGTCGGCGTGGATGCCCGCGCGGGTGCGGTGGGCGTCCCGGCCGTAGAGCGGATACTTGGCCGGGACGCCCTGGCCCAGCCGGTCATACAGATCGGCCAGATCGTTCAGCGCGAGGAAATCGGGCTGGCCGGGCAGGAGGTTCAGGCCAATCAGGTGGAGCAGGACGCCTTCCAGCGGCGCGTTGCCGGTGCGTTCGCCTTTGCCCAGCAGGGTGCCGTTGATTGCCGCGCAGCCCGCCAGGGTGGCGGCCAGGCAGTTGGCGACCACCAGATGCGTGTCGTTGTGGGGGTGAAACTCCAGGCGCTCGCCGGGCACACCCGCCGCCACGAGTTCGTGGATCATGCCGGGGACACTGCGCGGCCAGGCCACACCCTCCAGCGGCAGGCCGACGCCCATCGTGTCACAGACGCGGAACTTGGGCGCCTGCGCCTCGCCGTAGGGCGCGCTCAGTTCCTGTACGGCGGCCACGAAAGGCAGGATGAACTCGCGGGGGGCGCGGGTCGCGTCCTCCAGGTGCAGGCGGGGACGCAGGCCCGCGTCCAGCACGGCCCGGACGGCGTCCAGGTATGTCCGGGCGGCCTGGGCGCGGCCACCCGGCGTGAACTTGTGGAAGGTGTGGTAGTCGCTGGCGCTGGCGAGCATCCCCGTCTCCCGCACGCCCAGCCCGGCCACCAGCTCGGCGTCCTGGCGGGTCGCGCGAATCCAGGTGGTCGGCTCCACCGGATGACCGCCGCGCCAGCGTTCCAGCGCGCCTTCCAGCATGGCCCGGTCGGCGGGGCGGTAGACGAAGAACTCGGCCTGCCGGATCGCGCCCGAGTCGCCCGTGAACGCGCCCATCAGGTCATAAATCGCCAGGCCGTCCGCCGCAGTGAGCGGCAGGCCGCCCTGCTGGCCGTCCCGGTGGGTGGTTTCCGTCGTCCAGGCGACGCTGGGGAGGGTGGAGGGGCGCGCCCCTTCCTTCCAGACGACCTGCGGAAAGGCGTGGGGAGGAAAGGCGTCGGGGAAGAGGTCGGGCTGGGCGACATCGGCCACGGCGGGAAGCGCTGTCATGGCTGCACGCTAGTCCTGCCCGTCTATATCGTCAATCTTGATTAAAGAATCAATGTTAGGCTGGAGACGATGCCTTCCCGCAGCCTGACCACCGCCGAGGCGACCGCCCTGCTGGGCGTGAAACCGGCCACGCTGTACGCCTACGTGTCACGCGGCCTGATCCGCAGCGAACCCGGCCCGCCCGGCACCCGCGAGCGGCGCTACCGGGCCGAGGACGTACAGAAGCTGGTGCAGCGGCAGGGCGTGCGGCGGGACCCCGAGGCCGCCGCCGAGGAGGCTGTCCACGGGGCCCTCGCCTGGGGAACGCCCGTGCTGGACAGTGCCCTGACGCAAATTGTGGACGGCGGGCTGAAGTACCGGGGGCAGGACGCGGTGGAGCTGGCGAAGACGGCCACGGTGGAGGAAGTCGCGGCACTGCTGTGGACCGGGGACGCGGGCGGCTGGGCGCGGCTGCCCCTGCGCGCCCGGCTGACACTCGCGCCGCTTCCCCGCGCGGGGACGCCGCTGGAGGCGTTGGGCTTCGCGCTCGTGCATGCGGGGACGCATGACCTCGCGGCGCTGGATACCCGGCCGGACGCCCTCCCCGCCGGGGCCACCCGGGTTCTGAGCCTGCTGTATGGGACGCTGGAACGTCATCTGCGGGTGCCGCCTGCGCCTGACCTGCCGCTGCACCTCCGCCTGGCCCGCGCATGGAGGACGGACGCCGCCGGGGCGGACCTGCTGCGCCGCGCGCTGGTGTTGCTGGCAGACCACGAACTGAACGTCAGTGCGTTCACGGCGCGGGTCGCGGCGGGTGGAGGCGCCAGCCTGCCCCACACGATGCTCGCGGCCCTCGCGGCTCTCCAGGGCCCCCGGCACGGCCTCGCCGGTGCGGCCGCCCACGACCTCCTGCGGCAGGCGCTGGACCGTGATGCCCAGGTGGCCCTGCGGGACGCGGTGCTCCGCTACGCCCACGCTCCGGGCTTCGGGCACCGCCTCTACCCGGACGGTGATCCGCGTGCCCAGGCGCTGCTGACCGCGCTCCGGGTGGCCTGGCCCCAGGCTCCCGCCGTGCAGGCTGCCCACGCGCTCACCGAGCGGATGCGCGAGGAAACGGGCGAGGCGCCGAACATCGACCTCGCGCTCGCCATGCTGGCGCACGCGCTGGGCCGCAGTGCCGAGGACACGGTCACGCTGTTCGCGCTGGGCCGGACCCCGGGCTGGCTCGCCCACGCCCTGGAAGCCCAGACGAGCGGGCAGTTCATCCGGCCGCGTGCGCGCTACGTGGGGAAGTCGGAGGGGTAGGTATCTACGCGGCGCTGGCCCGGCGTTTCTGGCGGACCAACGCGAAGGCCCGCCCGCCCAGCCCCGCCACCAGCGCCGCCCCCGCCAGCGCGACGCCGAGCGCGGCGGGCAGGCCGACCTGGCCCGCGATGAAGCCGATCACGGGTGGGCCCAGCAGGAATCCCGCATAGCCGATGGTGGCGACCTGGGCGATGCCCCGCCCGGCCAGGGCGTGCCCCGCGGTCCCGTACAGCACCGGCACCACGTTGCTGAGGCCCAGCCCCGACAGCGCGAAGCCCAGCGTGGCGGGCAGCGGATCGTGCACCAGCAGCGCGAGGGCCAGCCCCGCGGCCGTCAGCAGCGCCCCGCCGCGCACCGTCACCTCGTCCCCGAGGCGGGTGCGGACGCGGTCGCCGAACCAGCGGCCCAGCGTCATCGCGGCGACAAAGGCCGCGTACCCGATGCCCGCGTTGCCGCCCGCCAGGCCCAGCACGTCGCGGAAGTAGAGGGTCGCCCAGTCGTAGTTGGCGCCCTCGGCCAGCATCCCCAGGAAACACAGGCCGCCCAGCAGCAGCGCGGCTGCGCTGGGGCCGGGGCGGGCGCGGGAGGGGGCCCCCGTCTCAACGGGGTTGCCGGTCAGGTCGGGCAGCAGCCAGCGGCCCGCCAGGAACCCGGCGAGGGTGGTCACGGCCACCACCAGCCCGGCGTGGGCCAGCAGCGGCACCCGTCCGATCAGCAGGGTGCCCAGCAGCGCCCCCAGCACGCCCCCCAGGCTGTAGTAGGCGTGAAACCGGCTCATGACCGGGCGGGCCAGCCGCCGCTCGACCGTCACGCCCTGCGCGTTCATGGCGACATCCAGCGCCCCGTTGAGGGCACCCAGCAGGGCCAGGGCCAGCACCAGCGTTACCAGGTTCGGCGCGAGGATGGGCGGGAGCAGCGCGAGCATGCTCAGCACCACCGCCACGCGCGTCACCCGGTCGCTCCCGAAGCGGGCGGTCCACCCGCCGGTGAGCGGCATGCTGACCAGACTGCCCAGCCCGACCGCCAGCAGCGCCAGGCCCACCTGGGCGGCCGTCAGCCCCAGCCGGTCCCGCACACCGGGAATATTTACCGCCCAGGTGGCAAACAGCGTGCCGTTGATCAGGAACACGGTGGCCAGCGCCCGGCGCGCGGCCTCGGCGCGGTGGAGGGAAACGGGGGCAGTGGAGGAAAGGGGCAGGTCAGTCATGGGCACTCCGGGAAGGCAGCAGGGGGAATCTGAAACGATTCAGATACCTTTCCCATACGCTAGCATCTGTCCATGCCCGCCGCCAAGCCGCCCGTCCGCCGCGTCACTCTGCGCGACGTGGCCGCCCGGCTGGGCGTCTCGCCCGCGACCGTCAGCAACGCCTACAACCGGCCCGACCAGCTCTCGCCGGAGCTGCGGAAGCGCGTGCTGAGCGCCGCCCGCGACCTCGGGTACCGCGGCCCCGATCCTCTCGCCCGCAGCCTGCGCCGGGGCCGCACCGGAGTGATCGGGGTCGTGTACGACGCGCCGCTGACCTACGCTTTTGCCGATCCGGCGGCGGCGCTGTTTCTGGGCAGCGTGACGCAGGCCATTCAGCAGGCGGGGTTGAACCTGCTCCTGCTCGCCAGTCCGGACGGTGCCCAGCCCGTCCATACCGCCAGTGTGGACGGCTTCATCGTGTACTGCGCCGCCGAGGGCCACGAACTGCTGCGGGCGGTGCTGGAACGCGGGCTGCCGACCGTGCTGGTGGACCAGACGCCCCAGCCCCAGGCCGCGCAGGTCGGGATCGACGACGCGGGGGGCGCGGCGGCGGCGGCCCGCTGCCTGCGGGAACTGGGACACCGGCAGATCGGCGTCCTCTGCCTGGAACTCGCCCCCGACCGTCACACCGGCCCCGTCACCCCCCGGCGTGAAGCGGCCATTGCCTACCGGACCACCGCCGAGCGTCTGCGGGGCTACCGTGAGGGCGCGGCAGGCGCCGCCCTTCACCTGTTTGAAACCGGGCAGAACACCCCCGAGGAGGGCGAGGCCGCCGCGCTCGACCTGCTGCGCCAGCACCCGGAGATCACCGCGCTGCTGTGCATGAGTGACGTGCTGGCCCACGGCGCCCTGCGGGCCGCCCAGCGGCTCGGCCTGCGTGTGCCCCACGACCTGAGTCTGATCGGGTTTGACGACCTGCCCAGCAGCGCGGCCCTGAACCTCAGCACCGTCTGGCAACCGACCGCCGACAAGGGCCGGTACGTGGGCGAGGCCGTCCTCGCCCTGCTCAGCGGCGAAACGCCGCCCGACGTGAGCCTGCCGACGCGGCTGGTCGTGCGCGGGACGACGGCAGAGCGCAGAGAGCGGAGCGCCGGGGGCTAAAGGAACTCTCCGCGCTCCCCGGCCCCCGGCATCCCTTACCCTGTCCCCATGAAGCTGATGGTTGTGGGAGGGGCCGGGTACATCGGGTCGCACACGGTGCGGCAGTTGCGGCGGGCCGGGCACGAGGTCGTGGTGTTCGACAACCTGTCGAGCGGCCATGCCGAGGCGTTGCCCCCGGAGGTGCCGCTGGTCCGGGCCGATCTGCTGGACATGGCGGCGGTGAAGGCGGCGCTGGAAACCTATCAGCCCGACGCGGTGATTCACTTCGCCGCGCTGATCGAGGTGGGCGAGAGCATGCGGGCGCCGGGCCGCTACTACCGCAACAACGTGGTCGGGAGTCTGAACCTTCTCCAGGCCATCGTGGAGACGCGCAAGGTGCCGCTGGTGTTCAGTTCGACCGCCGCCGTCTACGGTACCACCGACGCCGTGCCGATTCCCGAGGACGCGCCGCTGCACCCCGAGAGCGTCTACGGCGAAACCAAGCTGATGACCGAGCGGATGATCCACGCCTTCCACGTCGCGCACGGCCTGCCCTACGTCATCCTGCGTTACTTCAACGTGTGCGGCGCGGCGCCCGACGGCAGCATCGGCGAGGCGCACCCCCACAAGACGCACCTGATCGAGCTGGCGTGCCTGACCGCCCTGGGCCAGCGCGACAAGATGATGATCTTCGGGGACGACTACCCCACCCCGGACGGCACCTGCATCCGCGACTACATCCACGTTTTGGACCTGGCCGACGCGCACGTGCTGGCGGTGGAGGCGCTGGCGCAGGGGCAGCGGGACGCCGCCACCTACAACGTGGGTCTGGGCCACGGCTTCAGCGTGCTCCAGGTGCTCGACGCGGTGGACGCGGTGATCGCCCAGGACGGCTTCCCGCCCCTGAAGCGCGAGATCGCCCCCCGCCGCCCTGGCGACCCGCCCCGCCTGGTGGCCGATGCCCACCGCATCGTGGACGACCTGGGCTTCGCCCCGCAGTTCACCGAGCTGAAGGAGATCGTGCGGACGGCCTGGGGGTGGCACCGCAGGCATCCGCAAGGGTACGAGCAGTAGGGGATGCCACAGGTGGCTGACCTCTCCTTCGTCCAGCACGATGTTCACCGCCGTCTGCTCACGGAGGAAGTGGCGCGGGCGCGGGAGGCCGGGGCGCTTGGTTTGATGCTGTGCGGCTCGGTCGCGCGCGGCACGAGGCGGCCCACCTCTGACCTGGACCTGCGGCTGTACTGGCCGGAGGCCCGGCCCTTTGAGGCGGAGGAATGCGGAGGCCTCCTGATCGAGCGGCACGGGCACACCCTAACGCGGGCCAGGGAACAGGTGGAGGCAGGCGGGACGGCGCTCTATGCCTGGGTTGAGGGCCGCCTGCTGCACGACCCCAGCGGCGAACTCGCCCGGCTTCAGGGACAGGCGGCGCAGCGGTTGGCGGCTTACCGGACCCCCCCGGCTGAGCGTCAGGCGCTGCGGTACTGGCTGAGCACCGTCCTCCACAAGCTGGAAGGAGCCACACAGGAACAAACGGCGTTTCTGGTTCACACGAACACCTGGAAGCTGGCCGAGGCCATCTGTGCGGTCAATGACTGCCCTCTTCCGCCCGCCACCCTGCTGTGGGAGACGCTGCCGGGCCTGCCCTGGCAGCCGGAAGGCGACTGGTTGTGCAGGCTGCTTATGGGAGAAGCGGCGGCGCGGCGAGAGGCATTCTGCGAGGTCGTCGGCTGGCTGCTCTGCCGGTTGTAGCGGACAGACATCAAAAAGCAGGGAAAGCGAATGCTCTCGCTGTTCCCTGCTGGCCGCTGAAGCCTGGCTGCCTCTACACGTCCTCGCTTCCCGTGTCCATCCGCACCACCCTGGGCGTGAACCGCGCCACCACGTCCACCAGATCATTCTGCCGTTCCAGAACGTCCTCGATGCGCTTGTAGGCCTGTGGGGCCTCGTCAATGCCGCCGCCGATCAGGGTCACGCCGCGCTCTTTCAGGTACGCCTGCACGTCCCGCTTGGCGAGGGTGTTCGCGGCGGCCTTGCGCCCCATCTGGCGCCCCGCGCCGTGACTGGCACTGGCGAGCGCGCCTTCGTGGCCCAGACCGCGCACCACGAAACCGGGGTCGGCCATGCTGCCGGGAATCAGGCCGAGCTGGCCCTGTTTGGCGGGCGTGGCACCCTTGCGGTGGACGATCAGGTCATGCCCCTCCACCCGCTGCTGCCAGGCGAGGTTGTGGCTGTTGCCGACGCTGGCGAGCGGCTGCACCCCCAGCGCGCGGGCGAGGCGGGCGTGGATCAGGTCGTGGTTGGCGAGGGCGTAGCGCCCGGCCAGGTTCATCGCCTGCCAGTAGCCCTGGCCTTCCTCGCTGTCCAGCGGCAGCCAGGCGAGCTTGCGGGCGGCGGGGTCGAGGCTGGGGTGGAGCGCCTGCGCTAACTTCGTGTAGTGGTTCGCCACCTGCGCCCCGAAGCCGCGCGAGCCGCTGTGGGACAGGATGGCGAGGTATTCGCCCGCCGGGAGGCCCAGGTCGTCCCCCGGCAGCGTCAGGGTGCCGAACTCCACGAAATGATTCCCGCTTCCCGACGTGCCGATCTGCTCAGCGGCCTTGTCGTAGAGGTGGCGCAGCAGCGGTTGCTCGCGCCAGGTCTGTTCGTGCAGCACTTCATGGTCGCCCCGAAAAGCTTTCTCGAAGCTCACGCCCGCGCCGAAGCGGGTGTGCTTCAGCAGCAGCTTGCGGGCCTCGTCGGTGCTGAGGCTTTCCGGTTTCAGGGGCAGCACGCTCAGCCGCATCGAACAGCCGATGTCCACGCCCACGCCGTAGGGAATCACGGCGTCCTCGGTCGCCAGCACGCCGCCGATGGGGAGGCCGTAGCCCACGTGCGCGTCGGGCATCAGGGCCCCCGCGCGGGAGATGGGGAGCTGCATCGCCACGTCCATCTGCGAGCGGGCCCCCGGCTCGATCAGGTCGTCGCCCCAGATGCGGTAGGGGAGGGGGGTAGGGCGCAGCTCGGCACTCTTGCGGACCTGCCGCGCCGCTCCCTGTGCGGTCAGTTCCGCCGCGAGGTCGGCATAGACGCCGCCCGTCAGGTACGCCTGGGGGTTGGCCTGCACTGCCTGCAATTCGTCCAGAATCTCGGCGCGGCTGAGGCCCGCTTCCTCGCGCGCCTCGGCGGCGGCCAGGGCCAGCTTCACCGCCCTCTTCTCGAAGCCCAGTTTGGTGATGTGTTTTCCATTCATGTGTTCAGCCTGCCTGCGCCGGATGTGGCGCGGTCACCGCCAGCGGGTTCTGACCCGGGCCGACGGTTCATGGTTGGTTCTCCGGCCGTCCTCTGGGTCTGCGGCATCTGGCATGGTTCGGCCCCCTTTCCCCCGGCAGTCTGCCCGCCCGACGGAGAAAGAGCATCGGCCAGTTGACGGAGCAGGGCGTAGGCCGGTTCAGCGCACAGCAGGCAGGCCGCTGGCATCCACACCGACTTCCCGTGCGGTGAGGGCGCGGCGGCGTTCCAGCCGGAAGCCAAAGCCCGTCCAAGTCCACTCGGTGAGGGCGACGGCGGGGGCCGCGCGGCCCCGTGCGTAAGTGCCTTCCAACGTGACGAGGTGGCCGTCCGGCAACACCGTGAGCGCGGTGACGGGCTGATACAGGGCGCTGCCGCCCCAGACGTTCCGGAAGGTGCCGTCCGGGCGGGGCTTCAGCACCAGGACATGCGCGCTGTCGCCCCGCGCGTCCCGGTTCCTGGTGATTGGAGAAGGGGACGCCACCCAGCGGGTGATCGGCCAGTCACGCCAGGGTCGCCACACCGCCAGCACGCACTCGGGGGTGCCGTCCCCAGTCACGTCCGCGTACACCTGCGAACGCACGTCCCAGTCGGCGGGCAGCCGCAGGGGCGGGCAGGGACGGGGAGGCCTCAAGGCCCCGGCCGGGGTGAGCGTGCCGTCCGGGTGGACGCTGTGCCAGTCGCCCCCACCTCCCCCTGCCAGGGCCGCACTGGTCAGCCACAGGGGCAGCAGGAAGTGCCTCATCCGGCCTCCGTGCAGGCGGGGAGGTTCAGGCGGGCAAGGATGGCGGGGCGTTCCTCTACGGGGGCGAGCGTGACGCGGCCCGCGCGGTACCGGGTCGGGACGGCGCAGGCACGCGGACCGTCCGGCCCGGTCCCCACCCGCACCACCGCCCCCACCCGCGCATCCGGGTAAGGCTGATCGAGGAGCAGATTTCCCAGGCTGTACAGCACCAGTGCGCCGCCCACGCGCTCGCTGCGCTGGAGGACGTGCGGCCCGCTGCCCACGATCAGCGTCGCGCCCGCCGCCGCGAGTTGCCGGGCCAGGGACCGCTGCCTCGCCGTGACCGGGCCATATTCCGCCCCCCAGTGGACGCCGACGACCACAACCCGCGCCCGCCGCGCGCCCTCCCGCACGGCGGCCAGCGGGGGTGGCGTGTGCCCGTCGTCCAGAAAGGCGACCCAGGCGACGGGCACGCCACGCACGCGGGAGAGGGTCAGATCACGGGTGACCGGGGCAATCCCGTGGTCCCGCAGGATGCGCCGGGTCTGGGTCTGCCCGGACGCCCCGCCGTCCTCCGCATGGTTGTTCTCCACGCCCAGGTGGGTGAAGGCCGTCAGCGCCGCCACGCCCGCCGGGGGAGCTCGCAGGTCCAACCCCTCGCCTGCGTGAGGTGCGGTGGTCAGCGGGGATTCGAGATTGGCGAAGGTGGCGTCCGCCGTCAGTGCCTTCCGCACCGCCGCGAGGGCCGTCTCCCAGTGCCCGGCGTTCGCCTCCGCCACTCCGCGAGCGACACTCACGTCCCCGGCCAGCGCGAAGGTGAAGGGAGGCGCGGCCTCTCGACCACCCGAAGTGCAGGCCAGCAGCAGGACTGCCGCCAGCAAAACGGTCCCCGCCTTCCTTCTGCCTTCGCCCATCGGCCTACTTCACCACGACGCCTTCCAGCCAGGGATGCATGGCCGGAAGCTGCCCCACCTTCAGCCGCGCCCGCCACGCCTCGTCGGTCAGGCGGCCTGAGAGGGGGACGGTGAACTCGTACTGGGAATACACGCCACCGCGCGCGACCTGAAGACCGCCGCGTCCATTGGGCACGACGGCGTACAGCTCGTGGATGGTGCCGGTCGCCTCTTCCAGCACCCGGCCCCTGCCCGCATCGGTCGCCACGTCGGCCACGACGCCCGCATAGGGCGGCTCGTCGAAGGTGGGGGTGCCGCCCTCCTCGTTGCCTTCCGGGTCGGTGCTGGCGAGTTTCATCTGTTCGAGCCAGCCGCCGAAGAAGTGGATGCGGTCGTATTCGTCGCGCGTGAGCGGTTGCCCGGCCAGCTCCTTCGCCGTCGCCGCGTTCAGGAAGGTCAGCATGTCGCGCAGGCTGCCCAGGTTGTTCGCGGTCCGCTCGGAGAGAATCTTCTGGTCAGTCAGCACCCGCCGGGTCAGGGCCTCCAGGGCGAGGAGGCGGGACCAGACCGCCCCGTTCGGTTCCACGTACCCGCGCGGGAGTTCCGGTTCCCCTCCCGCTCCCATCTCGGCCATCACCTGCTTGGCATAGAGGAGCGTGTCGTGGCGCAGTTCGGTCCACGAGCCGAGCGCGGTCAGCATCTCCTTGCGGGTCCAGGCAGGTGTCCGCATGAAGGCGGGGAAACGGTCGTCGCGGGCTTCCGGTTTGGCCAGGGCCTGCAAGACGTACAGCCATCCGCTGTAGACGTTCGCGTTCCAGTCCTGCGGCTTCAGCGCGGCGAACTGGGCGCGGACCTTCTGCATCTGCGTCTCGTAGTGGGCGTACTGCGTGTCGCCCAGCCGCCGCAGTTCGTTCAGCGCGGCGTCACTGCCCATTGCCGCCAGCAGGTCCAGCCCGCGCGGGAGGGTGCGGGGCTTTTGCTCGGTCCCCACCTCGCGGTAGACGAGTTGTTGCAGCGCCGCGCCGTCCAGCGTGAAGCGTTGGCCCATCAGCCGGAAGCCCAGCGTCTCGCGCTGGCGCACGTCCACGCCCTCACCGGGCCGCGCGACCACGAAGACGCTGTTCACCCGGGGCGGCGGCAACTTGGCGAGGGCCGCCTGGAACGCCGCCAGCTTCTGCGGGTCCGCGAGTTGCCGGATATTCCCGCCCGTCACCGCCTGGAGGGTAGCCGCGTACTGCCGCTCATTCAGGTCGTCGCTGGTGCCGATCAGCAGCGCCGTCGGGTCGTACAGCCGCGCCCAGAGCTTCTGGGCCTCCGGGTTCCCGCTGATCAGGTGGGCGACCAGGGCCGCCGTGCGCGTCTCGCTGGCGTCCCCCACCCGCAGGTTCATCCGCCCCAGCCACATCATTGTGCGGAAGTAGCGTTGCAGCGCCTCCGAACGGGTGTAGTGGCCGCGCGGGACGTACTGCGAGTAGTCCTCGATCATCTGGCTGCCCGCGAAGATCGGGGAGGGGGCCAGGCCGCTGTGGGCCTTGATCAGCTTCAGTTCCGCCGTGACCAGCGGGGCCACCTCCGCCGGGACCGGGCTGGATGGGTCGTCCAGCTTCTGCGCCACGGCGAGGTAGGCCAGCGCCCGCCGCGCGTCGTCCTCCAGGGGGGTGCCTGCCAACGCCTGCGCCTGCCTGCGCGCGCCTTCGACCAGCAGCGCCGTCAGGCGGCGGGTGGTGGGGGCGAGCGTCTCCCGCTCCAGGTCGCGCAGCAGCTTGTCGAACACCAGATGGTAGACGTGCAGCACGGCGTCGGTCGTGACGAACACCGGCTGGTCGGCGTAGCGCGTCGCCTCGTACACCGCGTCGAACTGCCGCCACCCGGCAGGCACGATCACGAAGCCCTGCTGCGCCAGGGCCGCCCGCTGCGCCGCGTTCAGGGGAGCCAGACCTGTCTCCTTGTTCCCCCGCAAGACCGCTGGATTCTTCAGAGAGTTGAGGTTGACGGGCAGGGTGTAGGTGGAGGCGGCTCCCGCCATACCTCCCGAGAGGGCGAGCAGCAGCGTCAGCGTCAGGGCTGGGCGCGAGCGTGGCATGAGTACATTACACACTTTGGGAGGCCCGTCCGCGTCCGCTGCTCTGCCTTCCGTCAGGGCGGGAGTACAGCCTATGGAGGACACCCTGAACCCGCTCAAGTAGACGCCCACCTATTTTCTTTCCCTGTGTCAGCCGTTGACCGATGCCTACCTTCCCGCTCGGTGTTCCAGGCAGCGGAGCCGTTCGGGCCGCAGGCCCGAGGCCTTCCAACGTTCGGGACGACTCTTGCGCAGCGCCGCTCCCCCTGCCCCCTCAAACCGTCCTTCACGGCAGAATCAAATGCAGATCCCCGAACTCGTGCCAGAGATACCCCGCCGCCAGCGCCGCCGCATAGGCCACCTCCAGATGTCGCCGCCCGGCAATCGCCTCCAGCATCAGCAGGTGACTCGCCCGCGGCTCGTGCCATCCGGTGATCAGCCCATGCACCGCCCGCGTCCCCCGCTCCGGCGTGATCACCTCGCGCGTCCACCCCGAGCCGGGATGTGTGATCCCCCGCTCGTCCGTGACGGTTTCCAGGGCGCGGACAACGGTGGTGCCCACCGCGATGACCCGCCCCCCGGCGGCGCGGGCCTCGTTCACCGCGTGGGCGGTGGCCGCCGGAACCCGGTACGCTTCCTCGTAGGGAGGCTCGTGGTCTTCCAGGCTGGCGACACCGGTATGCAGCACCAGCGGCGCAACCCGCACCCCCTGCGCCATCAGCCGCGTGAGGAGTTCCGGCGTGAAGGGCCGCCCGGCAGAAGGCATCTCCGCGCTGCCGGGTTCGGTGGCGAACACCGTCTGGTAGGTCTGAAGCGGCCAGTCACGCGGCACATAGCCGTAGCGGATCGGTTTTCCGTGCGCCGCCAGGTACACCAGCACCGGCTGCGGAAGGTGCAACGCCGCCACCCACAGCCGCACGCCCTCCCGCTGTTCTTCCCGATTGCGGTCGGTGCTGTAGGGCGTGAGCAGCGTGACTTGCCCTCCATCCGGCAGACGCAGCGTCTCCCCCGCGTGGGCGTGGCGTTCGGGCAGCGTGGCGGTCCCGGCAGGGCGGCGGAGTTCCACGGTCCAGAGGTCGGCGGGCAGGTGCGTGCTGAGGTGCAGTTCCAGCGCCGTGCCGTCCGCGCGCCGGGCCGGGAGGGCGGCGGGCAGCGTGCCGCTGGTGTTGATGACCAGCGCGTCGCCTTCCCGCAGGAACGCGGGCAGGTCGCGGAAGGTCGCGTGCTGCACCACATCGTCCGCCACGCGCGAGACGAGCAGCCGCACACCGTCGCGGGGGAGGCCGCGCGCCTCGGGCGGCTCATGCGCTTCGAGGTGCGCGGGCAGCGTGAACTCCAGCGGCCCATTCATGGCGGCGGTCATGGCAACTCCACGTGCGGGTGAAACAGGGTGAGGTGCAGGCCGTCCGGCGTGCTGAGCCGCTGGTTATGGTGTCCCCAGGGCGTCTCGACCGGGGCAGCCACCACCCGCGCCCCGGCCTGGTGCAGCCGTTCCCCGGCGGCGGGCGTGCCAGACACCCGGAACGCGAGGCGCACCGTGCCGCTTCCTTCGCCACCCGCCTCGATCTGGTCGATTCGCCGGGCCTGCGGTTCGTCCACGATCTCCAGGGTGGCGCGCCCGGCCTCCAGCACCAGGCCGCGCCCGTCCGGGTCGTCCCAGCCGTCCACCACCCGCAGCCCCAGGCCCTGCTCGAAGAGCCGCCGGGCCGCCGCGTAATCCTGGGCGGTGATCACCACCCGCAGTTCCCCGGCGCTCATGCGGACACCTCCGCCATCCGTTGCGCGGCGTAGCGGCCACTCGGCCACTCGCCGCTGAGCAGGTGCAGGAAGCCGGGCACGCTCACTTCGGGGAGGGGCCGGTCGCTGATGTCCTCGCCGGGGAAGGCGTCCTGGTGCATCCGCGTCCGCATGTCGCCGGGGTCCACCCAGTACACGCGCAAGTCGGGATGTTCGGCGGCCAGGACGCGGCTGAGCTGTTCGAGCGCCGCCTTGCTGCTGCCGTACCCGCCCCAGGTCACGTAGCCTTCCACGCCCGCGTCGGAGGTGACGTTCACGATGCGTGCGCCCGGCTTCAGGTGTGGCAGCGCGAGCTGGATCAGGCGCAGCGGGGCCACGACGTTCACTTCCAGCACCTGCCGGTAGGCGTCCAGCGGGAGGTCCCGCAGGGCGGGCAGCGGCGAGGGGCCGAGGGCGCTCGCGTTGTTCACCAGCGCGTCCAGACCGCCGAGGTCCAGCGCCGCGCCGATCAGCCGCCGGGCGTGCGTTTCGTCCGCCACGTCGCCGGGCAGCGCGGTGACGGGCGTATGCGCCTCCAGTTCCTGCCGGGCCTGCTCCAGGGCCTGTGGTTCGCGTGCGGTGAGGACGAGGGACCACCCCTCCTGGGCGAGACGGCGGGCGAGCGCCAGGCCGAGGCCGCGTGAGGCGCCGGTGATGAGTGCAACGGGCATACAGTCCTCCTGCATCGTTGAGAGGAACCTGGGGTGAGGGCCGCTTGGCGCGCTGTCAGTCAGCGTTGCCGTGAGTGTACGCGCAGCCTCCAGAGAAAAGCAAGTATTTGCTTTCTAAACTCTTTTTCTCCCTGCCGGACGCGATACACTCCGGGTGTGCCTGTGGTCAGCCCCGCCCTCGACCAACTTCCCGCCACCCGCCGCGCCATCCTCTGCCAGCTCAAGAAGCGCGGCGAGGCGGGCGCCGACGATCTCGCGCAGACGCTCGGCATCACGGCCAGCGGGATTCGTCAGCACCTCGGCGCGCTCGAACAGGCGGGGTTCCTGATGGCCCAGGACCACCGCGAGGGGCCAGGACGGCCCAGGCGCCGCTACCGCCTGACCGCGCAGGCCGACGCCCTCTTTCCCCGGGCCTACGCCGAACTCACCAACGAACTGCTGACCTACGTGCAGGACGAGGACCCGGCGCTGGTCGCCCGCCTCTTCGAGAAACGCGCCGAGCGCCGCCTGCACGGCACCCTCGCCCGCACACGCGGCCTGCCCTTCCGCGAACAGGTGCGCGAACTGGCCCGCATCCTCGACGAGGACGGCTATCTGGCCGACATGCAGGAAAACGACGACGGGAGCTTCACGGTCACCGAGCACAACTGCGCGGTCCTGAGTGTCGCCCTCCAGTACGGGCACGCCTGCGGCAGCGAACTGGGGTACATCAAGGCGGCCCTGCCGACGGCGGAAGTGACCCGCATCGCGCACATGCTGAGCGGCGCCCACGTCTGCGCCTACCGGATTCGGCCCCGTGGGGAGGAAACGCCCGAAGGGGCTTGAAGGCCCTCAGGCGCGTAAGGCCAGCGCCGCCCGCGCCTCCTCCACCTCGTTCCAGGGAATGACCTCCGTGTCCCGTTCCAGGGTGTCTTCCGGCCCCTTCCCGGCGAGCAGCACCGTGTCGCCCGGCTGCGCCTCGCGGATCACGAAGCGGATCGCCTCGCGCCGGTCCCCGATACTGGTGAAGTTCTCCCCGCCCCCCTCCCGCGCGCCCCTTTCCATCTCGCGCAGGATGTCCTCCAGCGGCGTGTCGCGGTGGTCCTCCTCGGTGAAGACGGCGTAATCGGCCAGCCGGGTCGCCACCTCGCCCAGCGGCGCCCGCTTGCCGGGATCGCGCGGTCCCCCCGCCGAGCCGAGCAGCACCCACAGCCGCCCGGCGGTGGTGGCGCGCAGGGTCGTGAGCGCCTTTTCCAGACTCGGCGGCGTGTGCGCGAAATCCACGATCACGCGGGGATCGGCCTCGCCGCCCGGCACCAGTTCCATCCGCCCCGGCACGCCCCGGAAGGAGGCCAGTCCGTCCACCAGTTGCGGAAGGGTCGCGCCCAGGTGCGCCGCCGCCGCCATCCCGGCCAGCGCGTTTGCCACGTTGAAGCGCCCGATCATCGGCAGATGCGCCCCGAATTCGCCCAGCGGCGAGGTGACGTGGAAATGCAGGCCGGTCGCGCGTTCCTCGATGCCGGTGGCCCGCCAGTCGGCGTGCTGGTTCTCGGCGCTGTAGGTCGTCTCCTGCGGGGCGAGGCCCCGGAGCTGCGCCGTCCAGGGGTCGTCCACGTTCAGCACGGCGAAGGGGGCGCGTTCGACCAGCCTGCGCTTGTCCGCGAAGTAGTTCTCCACCGTGCCGTGGAAGTCCAGATGCTCCTGGCTGAGGTGTGTCCACACCGCCACGTCCCAGTCCACGCCCCGCACCCGGTCCAGCGCGAGGGCATGGCTGCTCGCTTCCAGCACCACGGCCTCCCCGCCTGCCTCCACCATCTCGCGCAGCGTGGCCTGGACCTGCGGAGCCTCCGGGGTCGTGAAGTGGGCCGGGAAGTGCCGCAACTCTCCGTCCGGCAGCTCATAGCCGACGGTGCTGAGCAGGCCCGTCCGTAGCCCCGCCGTCCGCAGCAGGTGCCGCGTCAGCCAACTGGTCGTGGTCTTGCCATCGGTGCCCGTCACGCCGACCACCCGCAGTGACCGGCTGGGATTTCCCGCCAGCGCCGCCGCCGCGTCTGCCAGCGCCGCCCGCGCGTTCGGCACGGTCAGGTAGGGGAGGGGGGAGGGCGCGTCCCCCGCTAAGCCTTCGCCCAGCACGGCCACCGCGCCCTTCGCCGCCGCGTCCGGGATGAAGGTGTGCCCGTCGAACCGCGCCCCGCAAATCGCCACGAACGCGAACCCCGGTTCCACCCAGGCCGCGTTGTGCGTCACGCCGCGCACCTCCACATCGGGCAGGTCGGAGGCGGGCATGTTCAGGGCGGCGGCAAGCTCGGGCAGACGCATGGGGGGAGGCTAGCAGAAGGCGGCTGGCGGGCGGAACGGGCTGGAATACGTGGAAGGCTAGAGGCTCAGGGGCACTTGCCCAGCCGGGCGACCTCGGCTGAAGTGAAGGTGAAGGGATGAAGGCCCGGGCTTTTCCAGCCACGCGGAAGCCGGTAGGTCACGCCCGCTTGCTCCCACACCACCGTCCCGGCCCACTCCGGTCCCGGCCAGTACGTCCGGCGAATCCGGCGCCTGGGCTGGCGGGTGCAGCGCAGCTCGATGAACTGCTCCGCCACCCGGCCATTCACGCCGTACCCGCCCCAGCGATCAATTCCGGCGACTTCCATCCCTTCATATCGGCCATCCAGCAGACCCGGCGGGGCAGGCCAGCGGGCCTCCAGGCGGTCCTTGTTGCAGCCGGTGAGCAGCAGGCAGGCATAGAAACCCAGGCACAAACGCTTCACGCCCCGATTCTGGGGCTGGGACCGCTGGGCGCCGTCCCCCGAAAGTTCGCCCTTAGCGCAGCAGCGGCAGCCCGAAGCCGTGCGCCTGCACCCGGTCACACACCCACTTGAAAGCGGCGGGGTCCTGCACGAAATCCAGCTCGTCGCCCGGCACGCGCATCACCGGGCAGGCGCCGAACGCCTCCACCCACGCCGCGTACAGCCTGTTCAGACCTTCCAGATAGGCCTCGGGAATGTACTTTTCATACGTCCGCCCCCGCAGCGCGATGCGTTTTTTGAGGGTGGGCAGGCTGGCGTCGATGTGAATGAGGAGGTCGGGCACCCGCAGCGCGGGGAGAATCCCCTCGTACAGCCCCCGGTAGGTCGCCCAGTCGCGCGCCTCCATCTGCCCCGACTCAAAGAGGTTCCGCGCGAAGATGTTGGCGTCCTCGAAGACGGTGCGGTCCTGAATCACGTACCGCGCGCCCGTCACCAGATTCAGGTGCTGCTCCAGCCGCTTTGAGAGGAAATACACCTGACTGTGAAAGGAATACCGCCGCATGTCCCGGTAAAAATCCTCCAGGTACGGGTTTTCCGCGTACGGCTCGTACACCGGGCGCAGGCCGTAGCGGTCGGCCAGCATCCGCGTGAGGGTGCTCTTGCCGCTGCCGATGTTGCCGGAGATGGCAAGGTACATGTCAGCTCGCTCCGCTCGCGGCGGGGGCTTGTGGCTCGTGGCTTGTCGCTGGTAGGTCAGCGAAAGCTCCGGCCTCAGGCTTTAGCCTCCACAAGCCACAGGCGACAGGCCACAGGCTCTCCTTCCTCACACCGCCGCCCCTTCCCCCGCCACCGTGTCCGCGTGCAGCGCCTCCTCGATGCACGCCAGGATCGCCTGCTCGTCCTGCGGGTTGCCCACGAAGTCGTAGCGGCTGGCGTCCACGGTCAGGAGGCGGCCCGGGTAGGTGCGGAAGTACTCGTCGTAGCGGTCGGTCAGATCACGAAGGTAGGCGGCCTGCATGTCGCGCTCGAAGGGCCGCCCGCGCTTCTCGATCCGCGCGAGCAGCAGCTCCGGCTCGGCGCGCAGGTACACCACCAGGTCGGGGGTGGGCAGCCGGGGCGAGAGGTGCGCGTAGAGGTCCTCGTACAGCGCGAATTCGGCGTCCTTGAGGTTCATCGCGGCAAAGATGAAGTCCTTGTCGAAGAGGTAGTCGCTGACCACGTTCCCGCTCCATAGCCCCGGCTGCGCGAGGGCCGAGAGCTGCTTGAAGCGCGACAGCAGGAAAAACACCTGCACCTGAAAGGCGTAAGCCTCGGGCGCCTCGTAAAAGTGGGCCAGGAAGGGATTCTCCTCCACGACCTCCAGGTTCAGTTCCGCGCCGTAGCGCGCCGCGAGCCGCCCCGCCAGGCTCGTTTTTCCTACCCCGATGGGGCCTTCGACGACCAGGTACACGGGGGGAATGATAGAGCTTTCCGCCCTCAGCGTTCAGCCGTCAGCAAAAAAGACGCCCCAGCCGGAGCTGAAGCGGTTCTTGCTGAAAGCTGACCGCTTCACTGCAATGTGCGCTTCTGGAGCGTCACCTTCACGTCCACCGGCTTCTTGTTGCGCCAGACGCGCAGGGTGACGGTCTGGCCGGGGCGCTTGGCCGCGACGAGACGGACCACGTCGAAGCTGCCGCGCACGCGCTGGCCGTCCACCGCCACGATGATGTCGCCCAGCGGCGCGAGGAGCTGGCCGCGGCTGTTGCGTAAGGAACCGCGCAACCCCGCGCGCGCCCCGGCAGTCCCGGCAGGCACCTCGTCCACCAGGGCGCCCTCGCTGCTGCTCAGGCCCGCGAGCTGGCGCAGGGCCGGGTCGAGGCTGTCGAGGTCCACCAGCGTCACGCCCAGCGTCCCGCGCTGGGGCACGCCGATCTTTTCGAGGTCGTCGAGGCTCTGGCGGACCAGATCGCCGGGAATGGCGATACCGATTACGCCGGGCACGAAGCCGTTGGGGGCCGCGTTGGCATCGGCCACCCCGACGACGGTGCCCCGTGAGTCGAGAACGGGGCCACCGCTGTTGCCCCCCTGGATATTGTTGGTGCTCACCAGGTACTGCCCGATTTCCTGCCCGAGCTGGTCGTTGCGCGGCACGTCACGCGCGCTGGCCGCCACGCTGAAGACGCCCGTCCCCACGAAGTTCTGAATCTTCAGCGGCGTGCCGATGGTGACCAGTTTCTGCCCCGGGATCAGGCCCGCGCTGCGCCCGAAGCTGAGGGTCTTGGGCGCGGTGACCCCTGTCACCCGCAGAATCGCGATGTCGATGCCGGGGTCGATCCCCTCCACCTGCGCCGTCACGCGCCGCCCGTTGTAGAGGGTCACGCTGACCGCTTCCTGGTACTGGATGACGTGGTAGTTCGTGACGATCAGGTTCGGCTTGTAAAAGAAGCCGGTGCCGGTTTCGACCGGGTCGTCGCCCGGTTGCAGTACGTCCTTACGCAGCCGGTTGTCCACCCGCACGACCGCCTGGAGGGCCTTCTGGGTGACCTCGACCGTGTTGATCTCGTCGGGAGTCACCAGCGCGCGCTGGGCGCTGACGCGGCCCGTGACATACGCGCCCGTGACCGCCCCCGCGAGCAGCAGCCCTATTCCGGCGGCGCGCAGGGCCGGGTTCACTCGCCGCCGCCGCCCTGGCCGCCCTCACCCTTGCTCTGGGGCCGCGAGTCGGTCACGTAAAAGCCGCTGCCCCGAAAGGCGATGCCGGGCGTGGAGAGGACGCGCTTGACCGGCGCCCCCGTCTCCGGGTGCTGCGTCAGCGGCTCGTCGCGCATGCTCTGCTTGATCTCGTAGAGTTCGCCGGTTTCCAGATTCTTGTACACGTACGTGGGCATGGCCTGAAGTCTCCAGCGGTCAATGTAGCAGGGTGGGTGCCGTCGCGCGTCCCGGCAGGCTGAACGTGAAGGCCGCCCCCCGTCAGGGGCAGGGCAATGGGGAAAGAACAGGCTTTCAGCGTCGGACCTGGCCCGCTGAAACGCAGTCTGCCACGCTGAGGGCATGACACAGACGCAGCAGGAGGTGGTGCGCGTGACCGACCCGGCGGTGGCCCGCGCGCTGCGGCAGAACACGAGTTTCCTGGGGCAGTTCCTCCAGCCCCGTTCGCCCAGCGAGGTCGCCCCGCGGCTGGACATGGCCGCCAACCTCGCCCACCACCACGCCCGCAAGCTGGCGGACCTGGGCCTGCTGTTCGAGGCGAAACGCGAGGGCGGGAAGGTGTTCTATCAACTCGCCGCGCCCGAGTTCCGGGTGCCCTCGGACCTCCTGCCTCCGGGTGAGGAGGGAGGCAACGGGACCGCCGATTTGCGTGACCTCTCAGCGGCCTTCCTGCACGCCTACGAACGCTCGTGGGGCCGGATGCACACCGGAGAGGAGGACGTGTACGGCTTTGGCGACCGCGAGCACCCCGCCCGGCCCCAGCCCCTGCCGGACGCCCCCGCCGCCGAGCCCTACCCCACGCACCTCGACGCGCTGACGCTCAGGCTGACGCCGGAACGCTACCAGCGGCTTGCCCGCGCCATGAGTGCGCTGCTGGACGAGGCCGCCGAGGGCATCCGCGAGGGAGGACAGCCCTGCACGGTCGCTGTCCTGGCTTTTCAGGGGGTGCCCGGTGCCGAGGCGGAAAACTTTCGGGGGATTTCCCGCCGTACCGATTCCTTCCTGGGTGCTCCGACCGCCTGACCGCGCAAACAGCATAGGACTTACGCGATTGGGAAGAGGAAAGCGTGTGGGACGCTATTTTTCTCCTCCCCCTTGAGGGGGGAGGCTGGGACTTGCAAAGCTCCGCAGGAGAGGGGGTGAACGGGCAGAGCGTTCCAGTGCCACTTTCTCTCAACTCCCCGATGTTCCCAATCAGAGTTTCGCGTCAGTCCTGAGCAGAAAGCCCCCGCCTGTCACTCTCGGCGGGGACTTTCTCTCCAGGCAGCGAGTCTTTACGCCCCGACCAGATTCTTCTCCAGCCCGAACACCGCGCGGTCGTCCACCGTGAGCGGCTCGTTTCCGGCCTTGATGGTCGCGGCGAGCATCTTGGTCTCGGGGAACAGCTTGGTGAAGTAGAACTTCGCCGTCTGCACCTTGCTGAGATAGAAGCCGTCCTTGTCCTGCCCGGCGTCGATCTTCTCCTGCGCGATCTTCGCCATCCTGGCCCACAGGTAGCCGTACACGACGTGCCCGAAGTACCGCAGGTAGTCCACGGCGGCGGCGTTCACCTCGTCCGCCCCTTCCGGCCCCTGCATCGCCTTCTGGCCGATCACCATGGTGAGCGTGCCGAGCTGGTTCGCGGCCTTGCCGAGTTGGTCGAGGTAGGGAGCGAGATGCTCGTCTTCCGCGTTCTCCTCCACGAACTGCTGAAGCATTCCGGCGAGCTTCTGGAGCTTCTTGCCGCCGTCCATCAGCACCTTGCGGCCCAGCAGGTCGAGGGACTGGATGCCATTGGTGCCCTCGTAAATCTGGCCGATGCGGGCGTCACGCACGAACTGCTCCATGCCCCACTCGCGGATGTAGCCGTGCCCGCCGTAGACCTGCTGACTCAGCACGGCCGTCTGGAAGCCGTTGTCGGTCATGAAGGCCTTGGCGACTGGCGTCAGCAGCGCGACCAGATCGGCCGCTTCCTTGCGCTGCGCCTCATCGGGGTGGTGGTGCTCGATGTCGATGCTCAGCGCCAGCCACATCGCCAGCGCGCGGCCCGCTTCCGTGTATGCCTTGCCAGTCAGCAGCATCCGGCGCACGTCGGGATGGACGATGATCGGGTCGGCGGGTTCGGCGGGGTCCACGCGCGGCTCGTGCCGCATCTGGAGGCGGTCCTTGGCGTAGGCCAGGGCATTCTGGTACGCCACTTCCCCGAGGCCGAGGCCCTGGAGGCCGGTCCCCAGGCGGGCGGCGTTCATCATGATGAACATGTGGTTCATGCCCTTGTTGATCTCGCCGACAAGGTAGCCCTTCGCGCCGTCGAAGTTCAGCACGGCGGTCGCGTTGCCGTGAATCCCCATCTTGTGTTCCAGGGACCCGCACATCACGCCGTTGCGCTCGCCGGGTGTGCCGTCGGCATTGGGCAGGAACTTGGGCACCAGGAAGAGCGAAATGCCCTTCGTCCCCATCGGACTGCCTTCCAGCCGCGCCAGCACGAGGTGGACGATGTTGTCCGCCAGGTCGTGCTCCCCCGCGCTGATGAAGATCTTGGTGCCGGTGATGCTGTAGCTGCCGTCGCCGTTATCGGTCGCCCGGGTGCGGATGATGCCCAGGTCGGTGCCCGCGTGCGGCTCGGTGAGGCACATCGTCCCGGTCCACTCGCCGCTGACGATCTTCGGGAGGTAGGTGTTCTTCAGCTCCTCGCTGCCGACCGCGTGCAGCGCCGAGTACGCGCCGTGCGAGAGGCCGGGATACATGCCCCAGGCCACGTTGGCACTGGTGATCATCTCGCTCATGACCGTGCTGACGAGGTGAGGCATCCCCTGGCCGCCGTAGGCGGGGTCGGCGTCGAGGGCGGTCCAGCCCGCCTGGCGGTACTTGTCGTAGGCCGCCTTGAAGCCGGTGGGCGTGGTCACGCTGCCGTCCTCGTGCCGGGTGCAGCCTTCCTGGTCCCCGATCTGGTTGAGCGGCACCAGCTCGGTTTCGACGAAGCGGGCGCCTTCCTCCAGCACCTGGGTCATCAGGTCAGCGTCGGCGGTTTCGTTCTGGGCGTAGAAGGGCAGGCCGCCCAGGACCTGGGGGGCGCCGAGAAGCTCGTGCATCAGGAACTTGATGTCGCGCAGGGGTGCTCTGTACTGGGGCATGTCTCTCGTCTCCTCCTCGCGGGGGTCCGCTCCTTTGAGGACGGCACCCAGCATTGTTGATTGTACCGAGTCTAAAACTTGGGGGGGCAAAAGTCACGTGTGCCGCATCACCGTCCAGGGCCACCGCAACGTCGGGTTTTGGAAGTGCGCGCCCCGGTAACCCCTCAGTCAGCTTTGCTGACAGCTCCCCAGGGGGGGAGCCGGGGACGCCCTTGGCCCTCTCGGAAGCTCAATCTGTGCCCCTTGAGCGCCTGATGTGCAATAGAAAGTTGCTGTCTGGAATGGACTTTTTTCTCCCTCTCCCCTTGCGGGTGACTCGCAGAGCCGCGAAGCGGAGGGCCGGGGAGAGGGGTAGCAAGCGCCAGCTTGCCCTCGTCCCACATGAGAAAAACACTCCTGCTTGTCCTATCTGCCAGCCCTGTAATGCGCATCAGGCGTCTTGAGGGGAGGTGGGCCGAAGGGCCGAACTCGCAGAGCTGCGCAGCAGAGGGGTTAAACCGGACTGGGCGAACCTTGCTACTTTGCGGGCGCCCTGCATCACCGCCGCGCTGCCGGGCGATTCGCGGCCGTTTCGGGTATCCTGGGCAGAACCATGAATTACCCTAGCCTGGTCTGGCACCTCAAGCGGACGGAGCTGTTCGCGGACCTTGAGCTGGCCGAACTGGAACGGGTGGCCGCCTCGACGCCCTACCGCTCCTACGGGCCGGGCGAGGTGATCTACCGCATGGACGACCCGGCGGACGCCCTCTACTTCGTGCGGAGCGGGCTGATCAAGATCAGCAAGCTCTTTCCCAACGGCAAGGAAGCGATTCTCGGCGTGGTCGGCCAGCACGACACCTTCGGTGAGCTGCTGCTGCAACCGGAAGAGCGCCGCCCCACCCAGGCCGAAGCCCTGGAACGCACCACCCTGATCGTGCTGCCGCGGGCCGAACTGCAAAAGCTGCTGGACACCAAACCCGCCCTCGCCATGAAGCTGATCCGCCTGATGGCCGCCCGGCTGTTCGAGGCGCAGTCGTGGACCGCCACCGTCAGTGCCTACAGCGCCCCCGAGCGCGTCGCCAGCCTGCTCTACCGCCTGGCCCGCGAGTTCGGCCGACCCCACCCGCAGGGCGTGGAACTGGCCCTCAAGCTGAATCAGGAGGACATCGCGCGGATGGTGGGGGCCACCCGCGAAACCGTCAGCCACTCCCTCGGAAAGCTCAAGCAGGAGGGGGCGATCAGCCGCGCCCGCACACCGCTGGTCGTGCGCCTGGATGTCCTGAAACGCTACCTGGAGGAGTAAGGCGTGGGGGCGGATGCAGGGCAGGTTGGAAGCTTGGCGCGGTGACGATTCCTGCCCGGACCGCGTTGAGATCAGGCGTCTCCTCCAGAGTTCGGGGCGGAAGACGAATCCGTGCGTGACAGTATTTTTAGCTCCTCCCCCTTGAGGGGGGAGATTGGGACTGGTACAGCTCCGCAGGAGAGGGGGTGAACGTGCCTGCCGTCCCAGCACCACGTTCCCTCAACTCCCCGATATTCCAAGCCAGCGTTCCACGTCAGTCCTATGTCTTGAAAAGCCAGGGGGCCTCAGCTTTGAGCAGACTCAGGGCGTGGACGGGTCATGGTGACCCTTTCAAACAGCCGCTCAGAGCGGGTCACTGGGAGAGAGGCCGCCTGCCCCCTGCCGCAGCCGTGCGGCTTCCGCCCACAGCGTCCGGGCCGCCAGCGTGCGGTAAGGCGACCACGACGCCACCCGTTCCGCCTGTGTCGGGCCGGGGGCAAGGTCCGGGTACAGGCGGAGGAGGCCCTGCCGCAGCACCAGGTCCCCGAAACTGAACACGTCGGGCCGCGCGAGGCCGAACATCAGGAACATCTCCACGGTCCAGCGCCCGATGCCGGGCAGAGGCGTGAGCGCCGTGATGACCTCTTCGTCCAGCAATGCCGCCAGGTGGGCGAAATCCACCTGGCCTGAGAGCGCCGCGTCTGCCAGGGCGCGCACCGTGCGGACCTTGGCCCAGGACAGTCCCAGCGCGCGCAGGTCCTCCGGGGCGGCGCGCAGCAGCGGTTCGGGGGCCACGCCACCCAGCGCGCCCTCCACACGGGCATGAATGCTGGCGGCCGCCTTCGTGGAGAGCTGCTGCCCCACCACGCTCCTGATCAGGGTACCGAAGGGGTCCGGGGTGGGCGTCAGCACGGGGAGGGGCTGGGCGCGGGCCAGGACCTCAGCCAGCACCGGGTCACGCGCCAGCCACGCCAGCGCCCCGGCGTGGTCGGTCAGGGGCTGGAAAGGTGCGTCGGGTGGGGCGGCGGTCATCGGGGACCATTGGAACACGGGCCGCGTGGGGGCATCAGGGGGCAGGCGGGAACGTGAAGAAAGTCTGCACGTGTTCTCGTCGTACCTGACGAGGCGCCGCCCTAGCGTGAAGTCATGAAACGATTCGCTGCGCTGCTGCTGGCGGCTCTGCTCGCCACGCCCGCTTCCGCCCAGAGCATCACCATCACCCGGACGACCACCAGCACGTCCACCAACACGTCGGCCCCCATGCCCAGCCTGACCGATGTGCCCGCCGGGTGGCGGGTCGTGAGTGGCCGCATCTCGGCCCCCAACGAGGTGCGGCTGCCCTCGGGCAGCACCGTGACCCTCAACATCGAGGACGTGACCCGGCTGAATGCGCCCGGCACCACCCGGCTGACGGTCAGCTTCCCCTCCACGCGCCTCTCCACGCCCTACCAGTTCCAGTACAACCCAGCCCGCATGAACCCGCGCCGCGTCTACGCCGTGACCGTCCGCGTCACGGGACCGAACGGCCGCCTGCTGTACAGCAGCAACAAGGCGCAGGAACTGCCGCGCAGCCAGAACGCCGTGCTGAACCTCAAGGTTACGCCCGCCCGTTGATCCTTCCGACTTCCGGGGCCGCCGTCGGCAATCCAGACTGACGGCGGTTCCTTTTGGGCGTCACAGATTCCAGCCGCCCGCCACCTCCAGTTCCTGCCCGGTCACGTAGTCGCTGGCGCGCACGAAGTACAGCGCGGCGTCCACCAGTTCAGCCACCGTGCCGACGCGCCCGGCGGGAATCTCGCGCAGGGGCTGGCTGACGCTGGTTTCGATCACGCCGGGGCTGACCACGTTCACGCTGACGCCGGTGCCCGCCAGAAGCTTGCCCAGCGCGTGCGAAAGCTGCAAGACGCCCGCCTTGGCGATGGTGTAGGGCACGATGCCGGGCCGCGCGATCAGGTACCGCGCCCCGGCGTACCCCAGGTTCACGATCCGTCCGAACCCCGCCGCCTGCATCAGCGGCGCCGCTTCCTGGCAGGTGGTGAAGGTCGCGGTGAGGTTGCTGGCGAGCATCTCCGACCACTCGGCATCGGTCGTCTCCAGCAGCGGCTTATGCACGTAGTTTCCGACGTTGTTCACCAGGACGGCGAGGGGCGAGCCGGGGAAGGCCGCGTGTGCCTCCCGCACCAGCCGCCGGGCCTGGGCGGGGTCGGTCACGTCGGCCTGGAGGGTGGTCGTCTGGACGCCCTTTTCCCCGCACAACCGGGCTGTTTCCCGCGCGTCCGCCTGGCTGCCCCGGTAATGCACGGCGACGGCATAGCCCTCGGCGGCCAGCGCGACGGCCAGCGCCCGCCCGATGCCGCGCGCTGCCCCCGTCACCAGCGCCGTACCTTTCCCGCCGCCCGTCACGCCTCTCCCCGGCCCCGTGCCTCCACGTTCAGGGCGAGTTCGACCAGCGTGCGCGTGACCGTGTTCAGCGGGTAATGGACGGCCTCCGTCAGCGGCACCCAGACCCATTCCGCGATTTCCTCGTTGGGCGTGATCTCGTGCGTGTCCGTCCGCGCGAAGAAGTCCACCAGCAGCAGGTGGGCGGGCTTGTGGAACTCCCCGCTCAGCACGGCCTCCTGCGTCTGGGCGTAGCGCACGTCCGAGAGCGTGAGACCCGTCTCCTCGCGGAACTCGCGCCGCACCGCGTCCGAGAGCGTCTCGCCCCAGTCCACCTTGCCGCCGGGCACGCCCCACAACCCGCGCCATTTCGTCGTGCGGGCGAGCAAGACGCGCCCGTCCGGTCCCCATACGAGTGCGCCCACGCAGACGACTGGTCTGTCCATGAGCGTCAGGGTACGCGGTCGGCGGGACGCGGTGCGCGGGAAAAGAGCCTTTCCCCCGTCCTACACCTGCCTGCGGTGCCGCAACACCCGCCGTTCCAGCGCCGTCACCGCCAGGTACAGCAGCACGCCCAGCCCGATCAGCAGGGCGATGGCCGCGAACTGGCGGGGGGTGTTGTAGTAGGCGCGGGCCTGGTTGACCAGAAAGCCCAGGCCGGGTTTCTGGTTGCTCACGAACTCCCACACGACGGCGCCGATCAGCGCGAGGCTGAGGGCCAGCCTCAATCCGCCCAGCATCACCGGGAGGGCGGAGGGCAGTTCCAGCCGGGTGAGCCGCTGCCAGGGCGTGGCCCGCAGGGTGGAGAAGAGTTCGTAGCTGGTGGCGGGCACCTCGCGCACGCCGACGATGGTGGCGACCATGACGGGATAGAGGGCCGAGAGGGCGCTCACCAGCACGGCGGGGACGGTGCCGAAGCCGAACCAGGTGATCAGCAGCGGCGCCAGCACCACGATAGGCGCACTCTGCGACGCGACGACGAAGGGACTCAGGAAGCGTTCCAGCGCCCGCGACTTGGCGAGGGGATAGCCGATCAGCGCCCCCGCCAGCGAGCCCAGGAGGGCCCCCAGCAGCGCGACGCGGGCCGTGCCCCAGGTCGCCTGCGCGAATTCGCCCGGGCTGCGGCTCAACTCCGCCCAGACCTGTGCCGGGCCGGGCAGGAGGAAGGGCTGATGCAGCGCCCGCGCCCCCACCTCCCACAGCAGCAGGCCCGCGATCACGGCGGAGGCGGGGGCCAGCCAGCCCAGATACGGGCGGGCGCGCGGCTCCACCACGACGCGGGTGCTGTCCCCGGTGCCCAGCAGCGCGCGCAGCTCGGCTTCCAGACCGTCCGTGTAGGCCGTGACGCGCCCCGCGCCGCGCGTGTCCAGCACCTCCACGATGTGCCCGCCGCGCAGTACCGCCACCCGGTCGGCCAGCCAGACCGCCTCGCGGATGGAATGCGTGACCAGGATGGTCGTGCGCCCGGTCTTGTCGTGCAGGTGGCGCAGTTCGGCGTTGAAGCGTTCGCGTACCAGGGCGTCGAGCGCCGAGAACGGTTCGTCCAGCAGCAGCACGTCGTGGCTCTGCGCCAGCGCGCGGGCCAGCGCCACCCGCGCCCGCATCCCGCCGGAGAGCTGCGCGGGGTAGTAGTCCGCATAGGCGTCCAGCCCCACCATATGCAGCGCCTCGCGGGGGGCCAGGCCGCCCCCTGCGCCCAGGTCGCGCGGCAGCCCCACGTTTCGCAGCGCCGTGCGCCAGGGCAGCAGCCGGTTGTCCTGAAACATCAGCGCGGGGGGCGAGGCGACGTAAACGGTCCCCTCCTGCGGGCGCAGCAGCCCGGCCAGCACCCGCAGCAGCGTGCTCTTGCCACCCCCCGAGGGGCCGATCACCGCCAGGAACTCGCCGTGCGGCACCGTCAGATTCACGTCCTCCATCACCGTCTGGCCGCCCAGCCGCACGGTCACGTCCGTGAGCTGGATGGCGATCTCGCCCGCTTCGGGCGAACTCATCGCGTGCCCCTCATGCCCGGGGCCGTCCCCGCGTGTTGACCAGAATGACGCCCGCGATGGCGACCGCGCCGCCCACCACCGTCAGCAGGGTGGGCAGTTCCCCCAGCCACAGCCACGCGATCAGGATGGCGAAGACCGGCGAGACGTACAGGAAGGAGGTGGCGGTCCCGGCCCCCACCCGCGCCAGGGCGAAGGTCCAGGTCAGGTACGCCAGCGCCGCCGGAAAGAGGCCGATATAGATGACGGCGAGGTGCGCGGAAAGCGGCGCCCGCGCGAGTTCGGTCCCGAACCCCGGCAGGAAGACCAGCAGCGGCACCGTGCCCGCGAGCAGGCTCCAGACCGTGAAGTGCAGCGGATTCATCCTGGAGAGCAGGGGCCGCTGGAACACGAAGTAGATGCTGGTAAAGAGTGCCGCCGCCAGGATCAGCAGCGCCCCCCGCGTGAAGTCCAGGCTCTCGCCGCGCCCCAGTACGATCAGGGCCACGCCGCCCAGGCTGATCAGGGTGCCCAGCCAGCCCAGCGCGTTCAGCCGCTCGCCCGCGAAGCGCGTCGCCAGCAGCGCCGTGATCACCGGCCCCGCCGCGATGATCAGGCTGGCGGTCCCGGCGGGGACGGTCAGTTCGCCGTAATTCAGGCACACGTGATACAGGGTGATGCCGAAGAGGCTCAGCAGGCCGATCCTCCCCAGGTCCGCCCAGGACGGGACCGGGATTCGCGCGGCCACCGCGTACACGCCCAGCGCCACACTCGCCACCAGAAAGCGGTACAGCGTGAGGTGCCCCGGCGTGAAGGCGTCCAGCCCGGCACGGATGCCCGCGAACGCCGACGCCCAGAACACGATGGTGATCAGGATCGCCCCCAGCGACAGCGAATCGAGGCGGCCGACCTGCGGCGCGCGGGAGGTCACAGGTCGGCCCTGGGGGCGGGTCTAACCGTCAAACCGTCTAAAGGGCCAGGAGGGAGGCCGCCGTTAGACCGTTTGACCGTCAGACCATTTGACCGCTCCACAGGAGCCACACCACTCATGCCCGCCAGCCTAGCGCGACGGCTGCATGAGCAGGGGGTCAAGGCGGGCACATCCGCCGGGTCAGGCCCGCGCGGAAGCATGGAGGGCAGCCACAGGAGGCGCGATCATGGATGAAGGCAGACCCGGCAGCACTCCCGAGCCAGCGTCCTACATGGGGGCCGGAGGCGACACGCCCGACGCGAACACCAACCTCGACCCCAGCCTGCAAGGCGGGACCACGCGCGCCGACCGGCAGGCCACCCGGCACATCGAACAGCAGCATGCGGAGACGGGGAGTCTCCCCTCAGGTCTGGAGGACCTCCCGGACCCGGCCAGGCAGATGGACAACAGCGGGATGCTGAATCCGACCGGCGAGGGGCGTGACGCCGACATCATCGGCGCGAGCGGCGAGGACCGCAACGCGGAGGGCTGAGCTTCCACCGGCCCCTTTCCCTGCCCCACCTTAAATGTGGCTTGGGGAAGGGTTCACCCGGAAGATGAGAAGACGCCCCTAGACTGCCTGGAGCGGAGGAACACCTATGAGCGCGAACATGGACAACTCGAACAGCAAGGAAGACAGCAAGAGCATGGACCAGGGCCGCCTGATCAGCGGCGCGGCGGGCGGCGCTCTGCTGCTCCTCGGCCTCAGAAAACGCGGTGTGCTGGGCCTCGGGATGGCGGCGGTCGGGGGCTACCTCGCCTACCGCGCCGCGACCGGCAACGATCCCGTGATGGCGGCGGCGGGCCTCAGCGGCAACGCGGCGGCGGCCAAGCCGATCTTCGTGGAACACAGCGTCGTGATCGACCGCCCAGCGCAACTGGTGTACGCCTACTGGCGCAACCTCGAAAACCTGCCCCGCATCATGAGCCACCTGGAGAGCGTCACAGTCCTCGACGAGCGCCGCAGCCGCTGGGTCGCCAAGGCGCCGCTGGGCACCCACGTCGAGTGGGAAGCCGAGATCGTGAACGACAAGCCCGGCGAGCGCATCGGCTGGCACTCGCTCCCCGGCGCAACCGTGGACAACGCGGGCAGCGTGCAGTTCGAGAGCCTCCCCAACGGCGGCACCCGCGTCCACGTCGCCCTGTCCTACCGTCCGCCCGCCGGGGCGCTGGGCGCGGCCGTCGCCAAGCTGTTCGGCGAGGAACCCAGCCAGCAGATCGCCGACGACCTCCAGAACTTCAAGCAGACCTTCGAGGGCGCGAACCCGCAGGCCTGAACATCGGGGCTCCACAGAGAAAGGCGGCTCACTGTGGGCCGCCTTTCTCTGTGGGGTCTTTTGTGGGGCGGGATCAGAAGCTCAGGTCGTAGCCGTTGAAGGGGGTGCCGCTCTTGACGACCTGGCCGTTCTGCACGAGGTTCCAGCCCTTGCTGAGCCCCGTGAACGTGCCGACGAGATTGCTGCTGGTGTAGACCAGAGTCTTGCCGTTGGACTGGGTGCGCGGCTCGCCCGATTCATACTGCCCGTCGTTGTTCGTGTCGGCGTAGGCGATGACCTCGTAGCCGCCGTCGCTGGGGTTCTGAGGCAGGCTGATGCTGTAGACGCCGCCACTGCCGGGGGTCACCGCGATCTGATTCACGCTCGTGTTGCTGATGCCGCCGAAGCTGACGCCCAGGACGGCCAGGCGAATGGTGCCCTGGTTTGTGGGCGCGTTGCTGATGGTGCCCGTTACGTCCCCGTTGGAGACCCCGAACACGCTGCAAGAGGCCAGGGCGAGCGGCAGCGCCAGCAGAGAGAGGACCTTTTTCATATCGCTCACGTTAGGCCCTGATTTGCAAAGGACGTTCAGCTTGGCCCCAAGGACCTCGAAGTCTGCCCTCATGCCGCAATCAGGGAAGGGGAGACTTTTCACTCTGAAGGCGGCGGCGCCTCTTCCGCACCCGCTTCCGTCACCGTCAGCGAGCGCAGGGTCGCGCCCTGATGCCAGCCGTACTGGGGGTCTTTCAATCCCAGGGCCTCCGCGACGGCGCGCGCGGTCCCCTGTTCGGGCTCGCCGTCCAGGCAGAACAGCAGGAACTTGCGCCCCCCCGGCGCGATCCGGATAAACAGGTTCTCGCCCAGTTCGAGCTGCTGGGTGCGTCCCAGCTTCTCGGCGCGGCCCTGGGCATACCGCAGCGCGTCGCGGATACGGACGGTGACGGTCGGGTGACTCACGCTTCAGCCTTCTTCCGATACGCGCAACCCGCCCAGCAGCATGTCCGCGTACCCCTCGGCCACGTCGCGCGGGGTGAGGTTCCCGCCGGGGCGGTACCAGGTGTAGGCCCAGTTCACCGCCGAGAGGATCAGGTTCGCGGCCATCTTGACGTCCAGGTCGGCGCGGAAAGCGCCCTCGCGGATGCCCTGCCGGACCAGATCCCGGTAAAAGTGGTCAATCGTGTCGCGCCAGGCGGTCACGCGGTCATACGCTTCCGGCGAGAGGTGCTTCCACTCGTGGAAGAAGACCGTGGCGCTCTCCATGTTGTCGGCCACCACCCGGATGTGGCGCTGCATGGCCTCGCGCAGCTTCTGGTCGGCGGGCAGGGGATCGTCCCGCAGCGTGAACAGGGCCCCGTCGAACTGCCGCGCCGCCCGGTTCACGATCTCGATCAACAGGTCTTCCTTGCTGCTGATGTGGGCGTACAGGCTGCCGCCCTGCATCCCCAGCTCCCCGGCCAGGTCCCGCATGCTGGTCGCGTGGTAGCCGCGCTCGGAAAAGAGGCGGCTGGCCACGTCATGAATCTGCTCACGGCGCGACTTGACGGGCAGGTCGGCGGCAGGCGGGGCGGGGGGGGCAGCGGGGTCCGTCATGGCGGGAACGCGCGGGGCGTGGCCGCAGCCTAGCACGGGGGCAAGCAAACGTCCGTTTGGCATACGTGGACACTTGAGCGCGCGCCCAGAGCGGGTGGTAGAACGGACGCATGACCACCGAGCCTTCAGTTCCCCGGCAGCAGCCCCCGGCCGCGGACCCGGCGGGCGTGCGCGGGACCGTGCGCGCCGTGCCCGCCTACCCGTTCACGCCCATCGACGTGCCCATCAAGCTCGACCAGAACGAGAGCCCCTACGATTTTCCGGCCGATCTCAAGGTGCTGGCGACCGAGCGGATGCTGGCCCGGCCCTGGAACCGTTATCCCGATCTGCACGCCGACCGGCTCAGGGCCCGCATCGCGGCCTTCGAGGACTGGGACCCGGCGGGTGTGGTCGTCACGCCGGGCAGCAACGTGCTGATCAAGCTGCTGACCGAACTGGCGGGCATCGGGCAGACGGTGCTGACGGTCAGCCCGACCTTCAGCGTGTACACCCTGGAGGCGCAACTGCTGGGCGCGAAGCTGGTGCAGGTGCCCCTGAACCCCGACTTCTCGCTGCCGGTGGAAGGGCTCAAGGCCGCCCTGCGCGAGAATCCCCCCGGTGTGCTGTACGTCACGCAGCCCCACGCCCCGACCGGCTTCGTGGACACCGGGGCCGCCGTGCGCGAGGTGGTGGAGGCGGCGGGCGACTGGGTGGTCGTGCTGGACGAGGCGTACCACCAGTACAGCGGGACGGACGACCGTGATCTGGTGCGGGAGGGCGAGAACCGCCTGAGCCTGCGGACCTTCAGCAAGGCGTGGGGCCTGGCGGGCCTGCGGCTGGGGTACGCGCTGACCAGCCCCCGGCTGGCCGCCCACCTCCGCAAACTGGTCCCCGCCTTCAATGTCGGCGTGCTGGCGGAAGCGGCGCTGGAGGTCGCGCTGGAACACCCCGGCTACGTGCTGGAACGTGTGGAGGAAGTCCGGCGCGAACGCGGGCGCATCCTCGCGGCCCTGCAAGACCATCCCACCTGGCAGGTGCTGCCCAGCCAGTCGAACTTCTACCTGCTCCGCACCCCCGACGCCGAGGCCGCCTACCAGTATCTCCTCACGCAAGGCATCGTGGTGCGTCGCCAGGACCGGCTGCCGGGGCTGGCGGGCTGCCTGCGCGTGGCGGTCGGGACGCCCGCCGAGAACGACGCGCTGATTGCGGCGGCCCGGGCGTTCCGGTAGGGGCGGTGGGGGACACACAGGGCGCGGCGCGGAGGCGCTAGCTTCCCTGAACAGCGGCCTGCTGCCCCTATGGACCCCTTCACCCCACCTCCCGACTTCCCGCCCCGTTCCCCCCTCGTCCGGAGCTGTACGGCGTGCGGGGCGTGTTGCGCGGCCCCCGACATTCACGCGCTCGGCAAGCCCCTGGGAGTCCCCTGCGTGCATCTCGGCCCGGACTGCCTCTGCGGCATCTACACCACGCGCCCCGCCGTCTGCCGCAACTACCAGCCCGACTGGGTATGTGGAGAAGTGGCCCCGCTGCCCACGCTGGAGGCGCGGGTGCGGCGCTTTCTGGAGATTTACGGGCTGGAGGGGGAGGCAGGCTTGTAGCTGGTGACAGGTGGGGGAAGGTTCGGGATATCGAAAACTGGACGTTGCAGCGATGTTGAGGGCAAGCTGCGCTTGTCACCCCTCACCTCCGCCCTCTGCTGCGCGGCTTTGCAAGTCTCCCGCAAGGGGCGGGGCGATGCAGGTAAGTTTCTCGTAAAGAAGAAACGACGTGTAGAGCGATAAAAATCCCTCCCCCTTGAGGGGGGAGGCTGGGAGGGGGTGAACGGGCCCGGCGTAGAGAGGCCAATGGATGACCGAATGCCTGGTTTGTCTTGAGGGCAGCCTACGGCTGTCACCCTCTCCCCGCCCCTCTGCTTCGCGGCTCTGCAAGTCACCCGCAAGGGGAGAGGGAGAAAAGCCAATGTCCTACACGCCCTCTTCTTCTGACTTACGTCAGCCCTGGCCTCTCCCCCCACAACCCCAAAAAGCCGCGTGGCCTGCGTGGGAAACCCCCTCCACAAGCCACGCGCCCCAGCGGCAAGCCCTCAGTCGTCGGCAGCCTGCCCCGGCTTCTTGGGCACTTCCGGGTTCTCCACGAACTCGGTGGGGTCGTACAGGTCGAAGCCGATGCCCTTCTCGTACTCCTGAATCTTGGTGTGCAACCGGCGCACGTCGCCCTCGACCAGGCCGTAGTCGAAGGTGTCGAAGATGGCCGTGGTCTTGAAGTTGCCGCCCTCGAAGTCGGGCACCTCGCGGGTCTTCTTGATGCCCTCTTCCAGCGCCTTGCGGCTCTCGATGCCGAGATTGCGGAAGGCGACCTGCATCACGTCGCGCTGGAAGTCACGCGGGCCGTAGATCCCGGCGCGGTAGACCGTCTCGTAGAACTCCTGCCAGTTGGGCACCAGCGTCGCGGCGGGCATGGAGAACTGCGTGATCACGTTCCGGATGGCTTCCAGCGTGCGCTCGGGGTAGTAGTAGAGGTACATCCGCACGCCTTCGAGGAAGAAGTTGTAGTGCGCCGCCTCGTCCACCGCGATGGTCTGCGCTACCTTCGCCAGCACGGGATCGGTGACGCCCTTCAGGTGCGGCTTCTCGCTCTTGCCCTGCGCGATTTTCATCATGTTCAGGTAGTTGAGCTGGGTGGCTCGCTCCTGAAACACGGTGTAGACCAGGTTGTGAATCGCGTCGGGGAAGGGCAGTTCCCAGGTCTGGCTTCTGAGGCGGTCCTTGTACTCCTCGATCCACTCGGGGCTGCGCTGCTCACTGAACAGCACGGCGTTTTCCCAGGCGTCGGCGTGCTTCTCTTCCTCGCTGCCCCAGCGGAGCTGGAAGTGGCTGCGGCCATGCGAGCGCCGCACCAGATGCACGAGGCTGCTGGTAAAGTCGGGCGCGTACTGCTCCACCGCGAAAAAGCCCTGAATCACGGTGATCACCTCCGGCGGGAGGTTCTTGTTCATGTTGCGCCAGTCGAAGCTCTTGTCGGCG
>NZ_CP038512.1:2890000-2932500 GCF_004758605.1 Deinococcus metallilatus | reverse complement strand
AGAGCGAGTGGGCACAGCTGGTGCGGGATGAAGCCTTGCTTGCCCTGACCTTCGAGCTGCGCAACCAGATGGCGCGGTATGAGGCCGAGGGGGATCATCAGCGAGTGGTGCTGCTGGCCAACCAGTACCTGCGGATAGACCCGCACGAGCATGAGGTGTTGGAACTGCGTCTCAAGGCCGCCGAGGCCTTTGCGCCGCCCCACGAGCTGGCCAAGTACACCGCCGACTTGCGCCGCATGTTCAACTGACCCGGCACTGCACGGGTGACTCGAACAGGGGGTCGCCCCGCGCTTTCCAAGCTGAACCGTGCAGGCAAACGGCGATGGTTTATAAAAAAACCCACCGCACCAAGCGGGGGTTTTTCGTGGCGCACCCTAAAGGACTCGAACCTTTGACCGACCGCTTAGAAGGCGGTTGCTCTATCCAACTGAGCTAAGGGTGCCTGTAAGAATTGACCCCCTTGCGGGGGCCAGAGCCTGGAGCGGGATCACGGATTCGAACCGAGGCCAGAAGCTTGGAAGGCTGCTGTGCTACCACTACACCAATCCCGCGTGCTGCGCGCGAACTGCGTCCAGCTTGGTCGAGGCGACTGGATTCGAACCAGCGACCCCTTGGTCCCAAACCAAGTGCGCTACCGGCCTGCGCTACGCCTCGTTCACGTCCGCGCGGGGAGCATGATAGCAGAGCCGCGCGCAGGTGTGTGCATTCGCTTGCCGCCCATGGGCCGGGTCAGGCGTATCCTGCGGCATTGTGAGGGCTGCGGCGCGGGTAAAGACCTATCTGGATCTGGTGAAGTTCGAGCACACGGTGTTCGCGTTGCCGTTTGCGTATGCGGGCATGCTGCTGGCGAGCATGCAGGTGAATGGGACGGGCTGGCCCGGCTGGCACACCCTGGTCTGGGTGACGGTGGCGATGGCGGCCGCCCGGACCGCCGCCATGAGTGCGAACCGGGTGATCGACCGCCTGATTGACGCCCACAACCCGCGCACGGCGGGCCGGGAGCTGCCCAGCGGGAAGGTCAGCCCGACCCAGGCGTGGGGACTGGTGGCCCTCAGCCTGATTGTGCTGGTGTTCGCGGCGGCACAGCTCAACCCCCTCTGTGTGGCGTTGCTGCCGCTGGCGGTGGTGTTCCTGATCGGCTACCCCTATACCAAGCGCTTTACCTGGCTGTGCCATGCCTGGTTGGGCGTGACCGACGGCGCGGCGGCGGCGGGCGGCTGGATCGCCGTGACCGGCCACTTCGCCCCGGCCGCCTGGCTGCTCTGGGCGGTCGTGATTTTCTGGATGATCGGCCTGGACGTGATCTACGCGACGATGGATTACCGCTTCGACCTGGCGCACGGCATCCGCAGCATTCCCGCCCGCTTCGGCATTCCGCGTGCCCTGCGGCTGGCGGCGGCCAGCCACGCCCTCACGTTCCTGCTGCTCCTGGCGGTGGGGGTGGCGACGGGCGCGAGCTTCTGGTACTACCTCGCGGCACTGGCGATGGGGAGCATCCTGCTGTACGAACACCGCATCGTGAATCCGCAGGACCTGGCGCGGGTGAACGTGGCCTTTTTCGACGCGAACATGTGGCTGGCCCTGACCATGCTGGCGGGTGTGGTGCTGGACGTGACGTGGCGCACCCTGACCTGAGGGGGCTGGTCCCGCCCGAAGCGGCCCGGGCCTTCACGGCCGGAGACGAATGGCTGGCGCTGACGCTGTTGCGCCGGGCGCGCGACGCTCAGGCCCCCGGGACCGTGAACTGGGCGGTGCTGGAACGGCTGGTGGGGCTGGTCCTGATTCACGTCCTGCGTGAGGTGGAGGGCACCTTTGCCCTGGAGCGGGCGGACGCGCTGCTGGACGCGGCGGGGCAGCCCCGGCCCGGCCTGGACTGGCTGGAGGCTGGGCTGGCTGGATGAGGGCGTGAGGGCGCCGGGGAAGCGGGTGAACGCTAGAATCACGCGGATGCGTGCCGTGAAGGGATGGAAGCCTTGATGCTGGAGAGTTCCGAGACGGAATTCGCCTCCCGCTATGCCGCGTTCGCCGCTGAGGGAGAGCTGTATCCCCAGCCGGAAGGCAGCCCGCTGCTGGAGTTTGCCACCGGGGGCCGGGTGCTGTACCTGTTCGACCGCACCGGCCCCTACGTGGCCCGCCCGGGTTTCGCGCGCGTCGTCGTGCACGGGGTGCTGGACCTGGCGGGAACGCGCCGTCTCACGCCGGGGGAGGAGCGTGGGACGCCGGAGACGTTGACCGTGGTGGGCATCTCGGGGGTGGAGGGCACAGGTGAGGTGCTGCACGCCGCCCGGCAGGTCTGGGTGGTGCGGGCGCGGGTTCCCCTCGTGCTGGCGGCCTTCGAGCCGTTGCCGCCGGTGCAGGTGGGCGAGTGGGTCGCCTTCCGGACGCTGCCGCCGCTGCACGGGTTCCTGCTCTAGCCGCCGGGGCACGTGGGCGGCGCAGTTGATGTGAGGGTGATGGGACTTTACTAAAAACGTGATCTGCGTCATGATGAAGACCTCCGATCATGGCCGAGTTGCTCCTGCCCCTGCCCGCGCGTGACCGCGAACATCAGGCCGCCTGCCTGGTGATGGTGGATCTGGTGGGCAGTACGCGCCTGGCCCACCAGTTGCCGCTGGAAACGTATGCGGCCCTGATGGCCGAGTTCGTGCAGGTCCTGATCCTGAGCTTCGAGGCGCGGGGAGGCCAGGTGTTGCAGCACCAGGGCGACGCCGTGCTGGCGCTGTGGCCCTCGGTGCGGACCGGGTTCGGCGTCACGGCCGCCCTGGAGGCCCATGAGCGGGCGGTGCGCCTGGGCCTGGCGGGTGCGCTGGGGGTGCAGCTCCAGGTGCGGGCGGGAGTCGCGCTCGGCCCGGTGATCACGGGGCTGGTCGGGGGCCAGCTCAGCGCCTACGGGTTGCCGGTCAACTATGCCCGGCGACTGTGTGATGCGGCGACGCCGGGTGAGACGCTGGTGTGCGCCCAGGTGGCGCGGCAGCTCGCCCCGGGAGGCCTGCTGGCCCGCTCGCTGCCACCGCTCCGGGGCTTCGGCCCGGACTGCCACGCCTATACCGTGACGTTGCCGCCTGCCGCTGTGACCGATGGGATGAAAACCGGTTAAGCACCCGGGCGGGCTTCTCATGAGAACGGTCCATAGACTGACCGTATGGAACGCAAGCCGCTGGTCCTCGTGATCGAGGATGAAAAAGACATTGCCCGCTTTATAGAACTCGAACTGGCCGCCGAGGGGTACGCCACCGAGGTCGCCTTTGACGGCGTGACCGGCCTCAGCAAGTTTCGGGAAGTGAACCCCGACCTGGTGATCCTCGACCTGATGCTGCCGGTGCTGGACGGGCTGGAGGTCGCGCGCCGCATCCGCAAGACCAGCAACACGCCGATCATCATCCTGACGGCCAAGGACGGCATCCAGGACAAGGTGGAGGGCCTGGACTCGGGCGCGGACGATTACCTGATCAAGCCCTTTTCCATCGAGGAACTCCTCGCCCGCGTGCGTGCCCACCTGCGCCGCGTGAACCCGGCCGTCACCGGCGAGGTGCGCGTGGCCGATCTGGTGATGAACCTCGACGGCCGCGAGATTTTCCGGGGGGGCCGCCGGGTGGAGCTCAGCGCCAAGGAGTTCGAGCTGCTGGAACTGCTGGCCCGCAATCCCGGCAAGGTCTTTTCCCGCTTCGAGATCGAGGAGAAGGTCTGGCCGGAGTACACCGGGGGCAGCAACGTGGTGGACGTGTATATCGGCTACCTGCGCCGCAAGCTGGAGGAGGGCGGGGAGCGCCGCCTGATCCACACGGTGCGCGGCGTGGGCTACGTGCTGCGCGAGGAGTGAAGTTCGGGCGTGGCCTGGAGGGGGGCGCTAGACTGCCGGGTGTGAGGGGACTGCCTGACGCGCCCGGCCGCTTCTGGAAGGGGGAACGGCCGTGACGCTGCGTGGGCGGCTCACGCTGTTCTACACGGCGCTGCTGGCCGTGCTGCTGACGGTCGTGGCGGTCGCGACGCTGGCCCTGATGCGGAACAACCTCCTGCTGGGGATCGACCGCGACCTGCTGGACACGTACCGGCAGTTCACGCGGCTGTTCAGCCAGCTCGACCTGACGCCGCCCACGGAGAGCGGGGAGAACCTGGGCGGGGGCGTGCCCCTCCAGCTCTCCACCGCCCGGTACCTGTTTCCGAATGCCGCCATTCAGATCGAGGAGCTGCCCTTCTATGACGCCGAGACGCTGGCGCAGGCGCTGGCCGAGGCCAAGACGGACGCGCAGCGGCGGCAACTGTTCGCGTCGCTGCGGCGGCTGGGCGACAGCACGCGCCGCCCGCTGATCGGCCTGGACCCGAACGCCCCCATCCGCCTGACCGATGAGGAGTTCGCGCGCCTGATCCGCTCGCCCGAGCAGCGCCTGACCATCACCCGCCTGGTCAAGGAACCCTACGGCGACGTGACGCCCATGCGGGTGCTGGTGACGCTCGGGTCGGTGCAACAGGATTCGGGGGTGCTGGGGTTTCCGCGCGAGAGCTTCGCCCTCACGTACGTGGGCCGCAACCTCAGCACCCTGAACTACACGCTCTCGCAGCTCCAGCGGGTGATTCTGGTGCTGTTCCTGGTGGGCCTGATCACGGCGGGGGTGGGCGCGTACCTGCTGGCCGGACAGGCGCTGCGGCCCCTGCGCCAGGTGCAGCGCGCCGCCGAGGGCATCGGCGGGCAGAACCTGGGCGAGCGCGTGCCCGAACCCCGGACCGGGGACGAGGTGCAGGCCCTCGCGCACGCCCTGAACGCCATGCTGGGTCGCCTGGAAGCCAGCTTCGAGGCGCAGCGGCGCTTTACCAGTGATGCCAGCCATGAACTGCGGACGCCGGTCACCGCGATCAGCGGGCACGCCAGCTACCTGCTGCGCCGCACCGACCCCACCGAGCAGCAGCGCGAGAGCCTGAACATCATCCGCCGCGAGTCCGAGCGGCTGACCAACCTGATCGCCAGCCTGCTGCAACTCGCCCGCTCGGACAGCGGGGCGCTGGCCCTGACCCACCAGCCGATCCTCTCGGGGCTGTTCCTGGCCGAGATCGCGCGTGAACTGATGCCGCTCGCCCACGCGCAGGGCACCGAACTCGTCGCGCGGGGGGAGGACGTGGCCTTCGAGGGCGACCCCGACCGCCTCAAGCAGGTCATCATCAATCTGGTCGGCAACGCCCTGAAGGCCGGATCGAGGCACATCACGCTGATCAGCCAGCCCGCCGAGCACGGCCAGGAGGTGCGCCTCAGCGTGCAGGACGACGGCCCCGGCATTCCCCCCGAACACCTCGCCCGGCTCTTTGACCGCTTCTACCGCGTCGAGGACAGCCGCAGCCGCGACCAGGGCGGCGCGGGCCTGGGCCTGAGCATCGCGAAGGGGATCATGGACGCGCACGGCGGCCGCATCTGGCTGGAAAGTGAGGTCGGCCGGGGCACCACCGCGCACGTGCAGCTCCCGGTGGGGAATATTCCGGTGCTGGATGAGGAGGACGTGCCGTGACGGGACGCGGGGAAAAATAAGTCGCCCGGGACGTGTGTTTCCATGACCTTCAACCCCGGCCTGAACCGCGTCACCATCGCCGACTTTGACGGGTTGCCGGACGGCATGGCGGGAAGCCTGGCCCATGAGTGGCTGGCCACCTGGAGTATCGCGCCGAAGCTGCGGGCCGAGCTGGACATGCGTGACCTTCCGGGCGGCCCCGCCGTGAGGAAGCGGGACATCGCGCGGCTCTGCCTCAAGAGGCTGCCCCGGCAGTTTCTCGGCCGTCGGCACACGCCTGGCCCTTCTCACCTCCTGAGAGAGTGTGTGCAGGCCGTCCACGCCGAGAAAATGCAGGTGTGCAGTCTCTACCCGCGAGCACTGAATGCTCGGCTGGAGCGCGGTGACTGGCAAGACGCCGCGTTTGCGGAAGACCTGGGCATGGCCCTTGCGGCTGTCGTCGCCACCCTGAACCTGGCCCCACCCGAAAGTCGCGCGGCCCGCCCGGAGTGGCCTGACGCGCACTGGGAACGCTGGCGGCGTGTGAACGACATCATTCTGGGGGGCGGCGTGCTGAGCGGCCTGCTCGGGCAGCAGCTCTTTTCCACGGCCCGCGAGTGGTTGCCGCGACTGGGCGCGGCCGACGTGCGGTTGCACCTGTTCCCACAGCCGCGCCAACTGATGCTGCACGGCGCGGCGAGACAGTACCGGGAAGGTCCGGTGGTCGTTCTGGACGCCGGACACACCGCCGTCAAATGGGCCTGGGCGGAAGTCTTGGGGGGCGAGGTGATGGCGCTGCAGCCTGCGCCCCTACTCCCCACCCCGTATGGCATCAGCGATGGCAGGCGACTTTTGAGGTTTCTGTTGGAGACATTGATAGAGACGGTTCCGGCAGACCAGCAGGCCAGGCAGTTTGCCTTGAGTCTCTCCGCCCACCTGGATGAGAGGGGCAGGATAGCCGCTGCATCGGCCGCCAGCAGTTTTTACGGCTCTCTGGCCGGAATCGTGCTGGAAGATGCGCTGCGGGAAGGCCTGAGCAGCAGACTGGGTAACGCCTGTCGGGTCAAGGTGATCCACGAGGGGCAAGCCGCTGTCCACGGCCTGCCGGATATGGACGCGGCCATTCTGCTGGGAACGTCCGTTGGAGGAGCATTCAACGCCAGGCGGACGTGAGGGGTTTCCCGCGTCCCTCACCCCAGCATCAGTGCGTGCAGCTCCTCCATCAGCGCCTCACCCTCGGCGGTCGTGCGGGCGACCACGAAGATGGTGTCCTCGCCCGCGATGGTGCCCACGATGTCGTCGCGGCGCAGGCGGTCGAGCAGCAGGGCGACGCCGGTTGCGTGGCCGTCGGCGGTGCGGATCACCAGGACGTTCTCGCCCCGGTCCACGTCACGCACGAAGTTCTGGAAAAGGCGGCCCAGTTCCTCCTCCACGCCCTCGTGCCCGGCGACCTGCGCGAGCGCGTAGCGGTGGCGGCCCTTGCCGATGGGGAGCCGCACCAGCCGCAACTCGTTGATGTCCCGGCTGACCGTCGCCTGCGTGACCTGTATCCCCTCGGCGCGCAGGCGCTCGACAAGCTCGCCCTGCGTGGAGATGGCGTCGCGGGCGATGATGTCTTGAATGCGCTTCTGACGCTGTTCCTTGCTGAGCATTCCCTCTATGGTATGTATATACGCTGAATAATGCAATGAGGGGAGTGGGGAGTGGAGGTTGTGAAGGAAGTCTTGCTTTCTCGGCCTTCTGCCCTCAGCTTTCCGCCTTCTGTCTGACCCGCGCGGCCTCGTCCAGCAGCCGCCTCGCCACCTCGCGTTTGCTGAGGCGCGGCCAGGCTTCGGAGGTGCCGTCCGGGCGGACCAGCGTGACCTCGTTGTCGTCACCGCCAAAGGCCGTGCCCTCGCGGGTAGGGTAGTTCAGCAGGATGAAATCGGCGTTCTTGCGCTGCGCCTTGAGGGCCGCGCGTTCCACCCCGGCGTGCGTTTCCATCGCGAAGCCCACCAGCACCCGGTCCCCCTTCTGGCGCCCCAATTCGGCCAGGATGTCCGGGTTGGGCGTGAGATGGATGGTCACATCGCCCGCCACCTTCGCCTGCTTCTCATCCGAGCGTTCCGCTGCCCGGTAGTCCGCGACCGCCGCTGTCATCACGACCATCTGCGCGTCCCGCGCGGCCGCCAGCACCGCGTCCCGCAGTTCCAGCGCCGTCTCGATGCGGACCACGTCCACGCCGGGCGGGTCGGGGAGGTTCACCGGGCCGGTCACCAGCGTCACGTCTGCACCCCGGTCCCGCGCTTCCTCGGCCACCGCGAAGCCCATCTTGCCGCTGGAGGGATTGCTGATAAAGCGCACCGGGTCGAGATATTCGCGCGTTGGCCCGGCGGAGACGACCACCTTCACGCCTGCCAGATCGCGGGAGTGGGGCGGGTGCAGGAGCGCGAGCGTGGCCGCCGCGATGTCCTCCGGTTCGGCCATGCGGCCCAGCCCCGCGCCCTCGCCGCGTGTGCCGAACGAGCCGACCTCCGGCCCCAGGAAGGTCTGGCCCCAGCCGCGCAGCCGCTCGACGTTGGCCTGCACCGCCGGGTGCCGCCACATCCGTTCGTTCATCGCGGGCACCCACAGCACCGGCCCCTCCACGCTGAGCAGGGTGGCCGAGGCCAGGTCGTCCGCGCGGCCCTGGGCTGCCCGCGCCAGCAGGTCCGCCGACGCGCCGACGATCACCACCGCTTCCGCCCGCGCCAGGGTCAGGTGTTGCGCGTCGGGCCGGGCCTCGAACCAGGTCGTGTCGGTCGCCACCTCCCCATCGGCGGCGGTCGCCAGGCTGAGTTCGGTGATGAAGGCGAGCGCGGCCCGCGTGGCGATCACCTGCACCCGCGCGCCCCGCTCGCGCAGGCGCCGCAGCACCGACGGGGCCTTCACGGCGGCCATGCTGCCTCCCACGATGACGAGGATGGAGGGAGAGGAGGTGGGGGCGGACGTGTTCACGGGGGGAGTCTAACCGCCAGCAAGCAGCGTGGAGGCCGCCTTCACGGCAACTGCTTGACAGTGCGACCGGCCTCGTCCAGAAACTGCAAGACCGGCGTCCCTTGTGGATCGACCTGCAAGACCAGACGGGGGCGTCCCTGCGGGTCAAACAGGCGCAGGCCCACCGTCTGATCCGCCTTCTTGCCCAGCAGGAGACGCGGTTGAGCCTCCTCGTGGTTCTGAAAAAAGCCCTTGACGGCCTGCTCCAGCTCCTCGCCCTGCTTCCCCTGCGTCACTTCGACGAGTTCCTTGATGGGCCACTCGGGCCTGTCCACGATGTTCAGCGTTCGGTACTGCCTGACGCCGTCGCCGGTAAAGAGTTCGCCCGAGCTGAGAAAGATCGTCTGATCCTGCTCGTACCGGTCGAAGCTCAGGTGCAGGCCATGCTTGCCCTGACCATCTGCGCCCCGCTGACCACCGAAGATCAGGCCGCCGTTTTCGGTGCCCTCGTCGTTGAAGAAGAGCAGGCCCGCCTGTTCCCGCAGATGGGCGTATTCCCTGCCACGGTTGTACGCGCCGGGCAGACGCCCCCGATTGGAGATGACCAGACGCAGCGTGCTGTCCGCCTCCCGGACGTTGATGCGCTGCACGTCGATCTCTCCGAACTGCACCGGTTTCTCCTGCCCGTGCCGCTTCTTCCGCTGAGACTTCTGCAAGAGGTTCCAGGTCAGCAGCGCCGCGACCGCACCGGAGGCGGCGGCCAGCAGCAGCGAGGGGACAGGGCCTTTCATAGACGTCGTATCTTCTCATTCCCGGCTGCCTTCCGCCCACTTGTGCCCACCTGCTCTCCCGGCTCCGCCATCCAGCCTACGCCGGGTATCCCTAACGGGCGTTAGACTCGGCGCATGACCACAACCCTGAATGCTGTCGAGCGCGTGCTGAGCGTTCCCGACGAACAGACCCGCTGGGACACCTACGCGCCGCGTTACGCGGGGCTCCTGAGCGCGGACCTGACGGCGGAACAGGTCCCCGCCTGGCTGGCCGAGTGGAGCGCCCTGGACGCGGAGGTGGGGCAGGCCGGAAACAAGCTCGCCACCCACGCCGACCTGCACACGGACGACGAGGCCATTCAGGCACGGTACGCGAAGTTTCTGGAGGAAGTCTCGCCGCAGGCCCAGCGCGCCGAGCAGGCCCTGACCGAGAAGCTGCTGGCGGTGCCCGGTTACACACCTGCCCCCGACTTCGCGCTCAATTACCGCCGCTTCCGTGACGCCGCCGCCCTCTTCCGCGAGGCGAACGTCGAACTGGGCGTCACCCACGAGGCGCAGATGAACCGCCACGGCGTGATCACCGGGAACCAGAAGGTCATCCTGAACGGCGAGGAACGGACCGTCCCGCAGGCCAAACAGCAGATGGACAGTCCCGACCGGACCGAGCGCGAGGAGGCGTGGCGGGCGCTGGCCGCGAGCAACCAGGGCGTCGCCCCTGCCCTCGACGCGCTGATGCTGGAGCTGATCGGCACGCGGCAGCAGCTTGCCTGGAATGCCGACCTGCCCGGCTACCGCGACTTCATCTGGCGGCGCCTGGACCGCGTGGACTACACGCCCGAGGACTGCCGCGCCTTCCACGAGGCCGTGCGTGAAGAGGTGGTCCCCCTCGCCGCCGAGATCATGGGCGGGATCGCCGCGCGCCTGGGCCTGGACAGCGTGCGCCCCTGGGACTACAACCGCAACAATTTGCTCGACCCGGAAGGCCGCGCGTCCCTGAAGCCATTCAAGACGGGCGCGGAACTGGAGGACCTCGCGCAGACGGCCTTCGAAGGCCTGGATGGCGAGCTGGCCGCGCGCTTCCGCTCAATGCGGGACGGCCTGCTCGACCTTCAGTCGCGGCCCGGCAAGATGACGCACGCCTACTGCCAGTACTTCCCGGTGCAGAACGAGCCCTTCGTGCTGATGAACGTGGTGGGCACCTCCGAGGACGTGCGCGTGCTGTTCCACGAGGTCGGGCACGCCTTCCACGGCTTCCTGAGCGGGGGCGCGCAGCCGCTCGTCTGGAACCGCTGGAGTCCCATCGAGTTCGTGGAGATTCCCTCGATGGCGATGGAATTCCTGACGCTCGACCACCTCGGGCACGTCTTCTCGCCCGCCGAGCTGGCCCGCTACCGCGAGAAGCAGCTTCAGGGCGTGGTCGCCTTCCTGCCCTGGGCCGCGCAGATGGACGCCTTCCAGCACTGGCTCTACGCCGAGGCGGGCCAGAACGTCACCACCGCCGACCTCGACGCGAAGTGGCTGGAACTGGACCGCACCTTCCACCCCTTCGTGAACTGGGACGGCCTGGACGAGAGCGTGAGGGCGAAGGGCTGGCAGTACTATCACGTCTTCAGGGCGCCGTTTTATTACATCGAATATGCGATGTGTTACCTCGCCGCAGTCGGCATCTGGCGGGGGGCCCGGCAGAATCCGGCCGAGGCCCTCTCGAACTACAAGGCCAGCCTGCGCCTGGGCAGCACGGTACCCGTCCCCGAGCTGTACCACGCCGCTGGCGTGGACTTCCGCTTCGACCGGGAGCATATCCGGGGGCTGATGGCGTTCCTGAAGGAGCAGTTGGCGTAGGACTTCGCCTCGGCGGACTCGGCACTTTGCGGTGGCCCTGGCTAGCTTGGCGTGTCTTGGCATGAGTTCAATCGGCTGCTCAGAGCCTCCCTCCGCAGCTTCGCCGCCCTGACGGCCTGGGCGCCCAGCTTCACCCCGCGTCAGAACACGCCCAACCTGGACGCGGACATCCCGAACTTCGCGCTGAACCTGGCATACCTCGAAGCGGCCTTCTCCCTCGCCGCGACGGGGCGTCTGAGCGGGTTGCAGGGTGTCGGGGGAACGCCCCGCTCTGTGGCCCGGGGGTGTGAACGGGCTCATCAAGGAATACGAGAAAAGCTTTGTGTGGCCCAGGACGGTCCCGCCCTAAGCCGCCTGGCTTTCCTGCTCCCTCCGCCATTCGGCCCATGTTCCCCTGACAGGGGGAGCGCACACTGGGCGCATGACGACGCGCGACCTGACCGTTTCTCCCTTCGACCCGGCGGCCGCGTCGCCGGAGGCGCGGCTGGCGGTCGGCCATCTGCTGGTCGCTTGCCACGCCTTCGCCTACCCGGACGACCCGCCCCTGCTCCCCGAGCGCGAGGCCGTCAGCCTGACGCACGTGACGCCCGGTGAAGCCACCGCGCATTTCGTGGTGTGGGACCACGAGCAGGCACTCGGATGGGGGAGCCTGGACTACCACCTGACCCAGAACCGGCACGCCGCGCACGCCCGGCTGCTCGTTCATCCCGGGCGGCGCCGCCGGGGCCTGGGCCGCGAACTGGGCCGCGCGCTGGAGGCGGTCGCCCGGCAGGAAGGCCGCCGCGTGGTGACCTTCGCCACGACCAGCCAGGCCCCCGCCGGGGAAGCCTTCGCCCGGACCCTGGGGGCCGAAGCGGCCCTCCCGATGCGGCAGAGCCAGCTCGTGATGGCGGAGGTCGCGGACAGTCGGCTGGACGCCTGGACCACCCGCCCGGATGGCGACCCGTACCGCCTGCACATCTGGGGGCGTGTGCCGGACGAATTCCTGACCCGCACCGCCGACATGATGATGGTGATGAACACCGCCCCGCGCGGCGACCTGGAGATGGACGACTGGACCATCACCCCCGAGATGATCCGCGCCTGGGAGGGCATGATCGAGGACGCCGGGGAAGTCCGTTTCCTGATGGCCGCCGAGGACACCCGCAGCGGGGAACTGGCCGGATACACCGAGGTCTTCTGGAGTCCCGACCGCGCCGCGCTGGTGTACCAGGGCGCGACCGCCGTGCGCCCCTCCGCGCGCGGCCAGGGCCTGGGCAAGTGGCTCAAGGCGGCGATGCTGCGCCACCTGCGCGCCCACTGCCCCGGCGCGCGGTTCATCCGCACCAACAATGCCAACGAGAACGCCGCCATGCTGGGCATCAACGTGGCGCTGGGCTTCACGCCCTGGGCCAGCGTGACCGAGTGGCAGGTGCGGCTGGCAGGCGTCTGAGACGATCAAGCCGCAGGGGGCCGAGGAGAACCCTTGTCTCCTCAGCCCCCCGCCGCCGTTCGATCTTCAGGACGCCGCTTTTGCCCCTCCCAGTCGGATACGGAAGCCGCGCAGCTCGTAGCCCTTCACGACCTCGTTGTAACTGACCTCGGGTTCGGAGACGATCTCCAGGTCGTTCCACATCAGCAGGCGGCGCAGGAACACGTCCGACTCCTTGATCGCCAGGAACGCGCCGGGGCAGCGGTGGTGGCCGTCGCCAAAGGCCAGCACCTGCGGCTGCACGCCGCGCGGCAGCTTGCGGCCCGGGCAGAGCTGCCCCGCGTCCTCACCCACGACCTCCGGGTCCACGTTGGCTTCCTGAATATTCAGGGCCAGCAGGCTGCCCTCGGGGATGGTCTGGCCTTCCACCGTCAGCTCCTGCTCGGCGCGGCGGTAGAGCATCGTCACGACCGGCTCCAGGCGCAGAATCTCGTGCAGGATGGCGTGGCGTTCCTTTTCGGTGCCGTGGACGTAGTCGGCGCGCAGCTCCGGATTCTTCAGCAGGTGCCAGGCGGCGGCGCTGATGAACTCGCGGGTGGTGACCATCCCCGCCGTGCCGTAGGTCAGGCACTCGGTCATGATCTCCACATCGTTGTACTCGCGGTCGAGCAGGTGGCTGATCAGGTCGTCCTTGCGTTCCTGGCGCCGGGCCTGAATCGCGGGTTTCACGTCGAGAAAGTAGAAGAGGGCCATCTGCGCCTGCTGCCGCCGGGCCGCCAATCGGCCTTTTTTGGGCTGCCCGCGCCCCGGTTCGCTGTCGCCGCCGCCCTCCACGAAGGACACGACGCGCCGTTCCAGCCCGGGCAGGCGGCTGTCGGTCAGACCCACCACCCGTGCGGCCACGTTCACCGCCAGCTTGAGGCTGAGGTCGTCGAGGTCCATCTCACCCTGGCGGGCGAGTTCCGCGATCAATTCGTCGGCCAGCGCGGCGATCATCGGCTGGTAGTCCGCGACCTGGGTGGGCGTGAAGTAGCGGGCGGTCGAGCGGCGCATCTCATGGTGCTTCTCGCCTTCCGCGAACAGCACCGGCAGGTTGCCCAGGCCCCGCACGCCGCTGGCGACCTCGGACATGAAGCCCGCCTGCCGCACGCCCTCCGAACGCAGGACATCGCGCGAGGCCTGGAAATCGTGAACGCGGTAGATGCCCCGGGCGTCCACCTCGACGGCCTGCCCGGTCGGGGAGGCGGGGGAGTCGCGCCGGGTGAGGGAGGCGGTGACGGCGTGGAAGGGACAACGGGACGTGTCGGAAGAGGAAGTGGTCATTCTGACTCCTGCGTGGGGGACGTGCAAAGCGGCGAAGCCGACTGGTCAGGCTCCGGCGGCGCGGGGAGAGAGCGGGCAGCTTGCGCCAGGACATGCAGGTCGCGGGTGAGCTGTTCGGCCTGCGGCCCGAGGGAGGCGAGCGCGGGGCCGGTGACGGCGCGCACGGTGGCGAGGGCCTCCTGCCACAGCGCCGCGCCCCCCGGCGTGACCGTCACCGTGACGCGGCGGGCATCTGTGGGGGCCTGGCCGCGTGTCACCGCCCCCCGGGCCTCCAGCGCGTGCAGCACGCGGCTGACCTCGTAGCGGGGCACGCCGAGGTCACGGGCGAGCTGGGCGGGCTGGTCCGCGCCGCCCTGCACGTAGGCCAGCGCGATAAAGGAACGCAGGTCCAGGTCATGCCGGGCGCGCAACTCGGCCTCGCCCCGCGCCGTGAGGGCCTGCCAGGCGTCCCACAGCGCGGTCAGGAACGCCAGTTCCGCTGCCGGGAGAGTCGGGGAGGAAGGAGCTTCGGCCACCGCGTCACTCTGCCACAGTTCCCGATGAGTAATTGCAAAATGCAATCAATGGAGACAAGGTCCAGCCTGGCCCGCCTGCCTGCCAGCGGTTACCCTGCTCGGTATGAGGGTCGCCGTCGCGGACGTGGGCACCAATTCCAGTCACCTGCTGATCGCGGAAGCGCGCGGTGAGGGGGGCGGGTACCGCGTGCTGGACGCGCTGAAGGACCGGACCCGGCTGGGGGAGTGCCTGGACGCGGCGGGCAATCTCACGCGGGAGGGCGAGGAGCGGCTGGCGGCGGCCCTCACGCACTTTCAGGCGCTCGGCGCGGCGGCGGGGGTGCCCGAGGTGCAGGTGTACGCCACCAGCGCCCTGCGCGAAGCCCCCAACGGCCCCGAGGTGGCGGCCCGCGTGGGGGAGCGCACCGGCGTCTATCCCGTCATCATCAGCGGGGAGCGCGAGGGGCAACTGACGTACCTGGGGGCGGCGCACAGCGTCGATTTCGGCGCGGACAACGTGCTGCTCGACCTGGGCGGCGGCAGCCTGGAGCTGGCGCGGGGCGGCCCTGAGCGGGCAGAGGACGTGCTGAGCCTCCCGCTGGGCGCCATTCGGATGACCCGCGCGTGGCTGCACCGTGACCCGCCGAGTAAGGCCGAGCTGCGCGCCCTTCAGGACGCGGTGCGCTCGGCCCTGGCGCCGCACCTGGGCCGCTTCTGGGTCCGGCCCGGCACGCACGTCGTCCTGTCGAGCGGCACCGCCGAGGCCGCGGCGGCCCTGCTCGCGGCCCGGGGCGATACCCTGCCGCCCAGCGTGAACGGCCTGACGGTCACCACCGCCGATCTCGCGGCCCTGCTGGAACGCATCCGCGGCCTCAGCGCCGCCCGGCGGATTCGCCTGCCCGGCCTGGAGCGCCGCGCGGATACCATCGTGGCGGGCCTGGCGGTGCTGCACGCGGCGCTGGAGGAGTTGGGGGCCGAGCGGGCGACCGTCAGCGAGGGGGCGCTGCGCGAGGGGATGCTGATCGAGGAACTGGGGCGGCACATGGCCTACGCGCAGGGCCTCAGCGCCCGGCAGCGCAGCGTGCTGGCGACCGCCGAACGCTTCGGGGCGAACCTCGCGCACGCGCGGCACGTCAGCGCGCTGGCCCGCGACCTCCTCGCCCGGCTGGAGGCGGCGGGGGAGACGTTCCCGCCGGAGGCCCGCAGCCTGCTGACCGCCGCCGCCGTGCTGCACGAGGTCGGGCAGATCGTGGTGCAGAGCGCGCACCACAAGCACTCCGCGTACCTGATCCGCCACGCGGGCCTGCGCGGCTTTACCCCGCGCGAGATCGAACTGGTGGCGCAACTGGCCCGTTATCACCGGAGGAGCGGCCCCAAGTCCTCTCATCCTGAGTACGCCGCGCTGCCCGCCCCCGACCGCGCCCTGGTCGCGCGGCTGGCCGCCGTGCTGCGCGTCGCGGACGGGCTGGATCGCTCGCACGCCGGAGAGGTGCGGCTCCACAACCTCACCCGCAGCGCGCCCGGCTGGACCCTCACGGTGAGCGGCGCGACTCCCCTGGACCTCGCGGGCGCGCGGGACAAGGCCGACCTGTGGGCGCGCGAGTTCGGCCCCCTGACCGTGCTGGAGAGGGCCACCCCCGAGGGTATCCTCGGCGCATGACTTCCCCCTCTGCCCCGGCCCTTCCGCAGAACATCCTGAGCATCCAGTCGTGGGTGAGTTACGGGCACGTGGGGAACGCCGCCGCGCTGTTCCCGCTGCAACGCCTGGGCTTCGAGGTGTGGACCATCAACACCGTCCAGTTTTCCAACCACACCGGCTACGGCGAATGGACCGGCAGCGTCTTCCCGCCCGAACTGGTGGCGGATCTGCTGGACGGCATCGAGGCGCGCGGCGTGCTCTCCGAGTGTGCCGCCGTCCTGAGCGGCTACATGGGATCGGAGGGCACCGTCAGCGCCGTCGTGGAGGCCGTGCGCCGCGTGCGCGCCGCCAACCCGGCCGCGCTGTACTGCTGCGACCCGGTGATGGGCGACGTGGGGCGCGGCGTGTTCGTGCGGCCCGAGTTGCCCGACCTGATCCGCGCGCAGGCGGTGCCCGAAGCGGACATTGTGACACCCAACCAGTTCGAGCTGGAACTGCTGACCGGCCGCCGCGTGACCACCCTGCAAGAAGCCCTGGACGCGGCCCGGATGCTGCGCGGCACGCTGCGCGAGGGCGGCCCTCGGATCGTGGTCGTGACCAGCCTGGTGCGGGAGGACGCGCCGGAGGGCGTGATCGAGACGCTGGCGGTGACGGGGGAGGGGGCCTGGCTGTGCCGCACACCGCTGCTCCCGCTGGACCCGCCCCGCAACGGCACGGGTGACGCGATTGCGGCCCTGTTCCTGGGCCACTACCTCAAGACCGGGGACGCCGGAACCGCCCTCAGCCTCAGCATGAGTGCCCTCTTCGCCGTGCTGGACCGGACGCACCGCGCGGGCACCCGCGAGATTCAACTGGTGGCCGCCCAGGACGAGTACGCGCGGCCCAGCCGGGTGTTCGGGGCGGAACGGGTGGCCTGAAGGGAGCGTCAGGGCGTCCGGTTCAGCGCCTCCGCGATGGCCACGTTGCTCGTCAGCAACCGCAGGCGCGTCAGGTCGGCGGGAGCCACCCAGGCCAGGGCGCGGTGTTCCAGCGGGCGCGGCTCGTCCGACAGCAGGCGGACCCGCAGCGCCACCAGCGTGAAGGCGCCGATGGGCGTGTCCAGTTCGCGGCGGTAGACCTCCTCGCCCGCTTCCACCTCGGTGCCCAGTTCCTCGCGCCACTCGCGGATCAGGGCCTCGGCCACCGTCTCGCCGTCCTCGACCTTGCCGCCGGGAAATTCCCACTGGCCCGCCGCCCAGGCCGGGGAGGACCGCGCCCCCACCAGCACCTGCCGCACCCCGCCCGGCCCCTCACGTTCCAGAATGCCCGCCACGACTGTTCGCATCACGGTCACTCTGGCAGATGCCGGGGCATCCGGTCGTAAGCCCGGCACTCCGCCGTGGCCTTGCCGGGGAAGGGACGGTCAGAACTGGGGGCTGGCGGCGTCCTCTTCACCCCACCCTTTTTGAACCGGGTACACTTTCCCCATGACCTATGAAAGCCTGCGCCTCTCCCGTTCCGGCCAGGTGGCGACCCTGACCTTCATCCATCCGAAGGGGGCGTTTGGCCCGGCGACCTGGCGCGAGGTGCCGCAGGCGCTCTCCGAACTGGGGGAGGCCCGCGCGCTGATCGTGCGCGGCGAGCGGGCCTTCAGCGTGGGGCTGGACCTGGGGGCGACCGCGCCCGTGATCGCCCCCGCGCTGGGCGACCCCGCGAAGTTCGCGGCGGTGGTGGCCGGGATGCACGCGGCTATCGAGGGCCTCGCCGCGCTCCCCATTCCCGTCATCGCCGCCATCGACGGCTGGTGTATCGGGGCGGGGCTGGAACTGGCGGCCGCGTGTGACCTGCGGCTGTGCAGCGCGGGCGCACGCTTCAGCCTGCCGGAAGTGAAGCTGGGCATCACGGCGGACCTGGGCGGCCTCCAGCGGTTGCCGGAGTTGATCGGCCGGGGCCGCGCCGCGCACCTCGCCCTGACCGGCGACCCCATCGACGCGGCCACCGCCGAACGCTGGGGCCTGGTGACCGAGGTCCACCCGGACGCCGGGGCGCTGTATGCCCGCGCGGACGCCCTGGCTGCCGGGCTGGCCGCGCTGCCGCCCAAGGCCGTGGAAGGCACCAAACGCATCCTCGCGGACGGTCTGCCCCATGCCCAGAGCCTCGCCGCCGCCGTGGAGTGGAACGCGCGGCATATGACGGTGGAGGCACTGAAGCTTTCAGCCGTCAGCCCTCAGCGGTCAGCACCCGAAAGCAAAAGCTAAAGCGTCCATCTCTTGCTGAAAGCTGACGGCTGAGAGCTGATCGCTTTCCCCAAAGGAGCCCCACCATGACCCAGCCCCACGACCCCGACACCACCTTCCGCCCCGACCTCCTCAGCGGCAAGCACGCGCTGATCACCGGGGGCGGCAGCGGCATCAATCTCGGCATCGCGCGGAGCTTCGCCGCGCACGGCTGCGCCGTGACCATCCTGGGCCGCAACCTGGAAAAGGCCCAGAACGCGGCGCGCGGCATCGAGGAGGCGGGAGGCCGCGCCCTCGGTGTTTCTGCCGATGTGCGCGACTTTGCCGCTCTCCAGGCGGCGGCGCAGGCGGGCGCAGACCAGTTCGGCCCCTTCGACATCGTGATCTGCGGCGCGGCGGGGAATTTTCCGGCGCCGGTGGACGGCATTTCCCCCAACGGCTTCAAGACGGTGGTGGACATCGACCTGCTGGGCACCTACAACACTATCAAGGCCTGTGCGCCCCATCTCAGGGTGCCCGGCGGGAACATCCTCAGCATCAGCGCCTACGGCGTGCCGGTGCCGATGCAGGCGCATGTGGTGGCGGCCAAGGCGGGTGTGGACGCGCTGACGCAGACGCTGGCGGTGGAGTGGGGTTTGCGCGGCGTGCGTGTGAACGCGATCATTCCCGGCCCCATCGAGGGCACGGAAGGTATGGCCCGCCTCGCCCCCGACGAGAAGACCCGCCAGCAGTTCACCGCGACCGTGCCGCTGGGCCGCTTCGGGGTGCCGCAGGACATCGCCAACGCGGCCCTCTTTCTGGTGTCGGACGCGGCCAGCTATATCACCGGCGTGATCCTGCCGGTGGACGGCGGCCAGAACATGCTGGGGGGCGCGCCGCAGTACCAGATGTATCTGCGGATGCAGGCGGAGGGGAAGGGCTCGTAGCCTGCGGCGCGTGACCCGTGAAAGGGCGCTGTCTTTCCAACAGCCACATGTGACAGGCCGCAGGCCAGGAATAGCCTTATCCTGCCTTCTGTGCGCCGCCTCCTTCCCCTGTGCCTCGTCTGCCTGAGCCTCTGCGCCGGGGTGCCGGGGTCGCGGGCGCAGGCGCCGGAGGTGGGCGAACAGGTGACGCTGCGGCGTGACCCCGGCCTCAGCGCGGGGGTGCGGCGGGCGCTGGCGAGGCTGCCGGACAAGGTGCAGGCCGGGCTGCTGGTGCGTGACCTGAACACCGGCGAACTGCTGGAGGCGCGGGAGGCGGACCTCTCCCTGATCCCGGCCAGTAACGTCAAGCTGGTCACGGCAGCCTCGGTGCTGGTGGACCGGGGCGGGGCGGGGGGCTGGTGGAGTACCGAACTGACCGTGCCCGCCGCCGAGGTGGGCCGGGCGCGCGTGTCGCACCTGACCCTGCGCGGGGACGCCGATCCCACCCTGACGGGCACGGACGGCCCGGACAGCCTGCGTGCCCTGGCCCGGCAGGTCTACGCACGTGGCGTCCGCGAGGCCCGCGCCGTCCAGGTGGACGAGGGCGGGCTGGACGCGGCGACCTGGAAAGGGCTGGCGTTGGGCGTGCCCATGACCGCCGTCCGCCTGGCCGAGTGGCATGACCGGCCGCCCGCTTCCGCTGCCGAGGCCCGCGCCCGCATGGGAGCGGCGCTGATCCGCGAACTGCGCCGCGCCGGAGTCCGGGTCCTCTCCAGCACCGTGACTCCGGCCCCCGCCTTCCTGCGGTACACGCCGCCTCCCCGTACCGATGAGCGGGGCAGGCCCCTTCCCCCCGATCCCTTCATCCCGGTCGGGCATCGCCCCGAGGAGGGGGTGGCCTCCGTCCGCAGCGCCTCTCCCTTCCACGTGCTGGCCGCCACCCTGCGCCCCAGCGACAACCTCCGCGCGGAGGAACTGCTGGCGACCCTCGCCGTTCGACCCGGCGGGGACGGGACGCTCCCCGGGGCCCTGGCGCGGGAGCGGGCGGTGCTGCGCCGCCTGAACGTGGACCTGACGGGCGTCCGCCTGGTGGACGGCAGCGGCCTGGGCCGCGAGAACCGCCTGACCGCCCGCGCGCTGGTGGGGCTCCTGAAGGTCATGCACGACCTGCCCTACCCGGTGGGAAGCCCCGTGGCCGAGCTGCCCGGGCACACCTCCCCCGCGCACCGCAACGCCTTCTCCGAGGCCCTGGCGCAGGCCGGGACCGGCGAGAATGTCCCCGCGCACGACGGACGCGGCGGCACCCTGGCCCTGCGGCTGCGCGGCAGCGGTCTGGACGTGCGGGCCAAGACGGGCACACTCCCCGGCGTGAGCAGCCTCACCGGGTACGTGACGGGCAAAAGTGGTCACACCCTGGCCTTCGCCCTGCTGATGAACGGGCCGGAAGACACGCCGATCCTGACCCTGCGCGCCGTGCAGGACGGAGTGGTGCGGGCGCTGGCGGAGGCGCACTGAGCAGACTGCACATTTGCGGCCACACATCCCTCACTTCATGTGTAATTTAAGAAGAGGATGAAAAAGTTTCTGTTGTTGCCCACCCTCCTTCTCGCGGCCTGTGCGCCCGCTGCGGCGCCGAAAGGCCCTTTCGCTGCGGGTGACGTGTTCACGCTGACCGGCACCACCAAGAACAAGGAGGCGGTCTCCCAGACCATCACCCTCCGAGATTCGGGGGAAAGGGACCGGGGTGGCGACTGGGACTACGACGCCGACGGGGCGGCCCCGCATTCGGCCCAGTTCACCATCAACGGTGAGCAGGACTTCGTGGCGGTCGTCGATGTGGCGGAAGTGCTCGGGGGGAGCAGTGACGCCCGGGTCATCGGCTGCCTAGCGATTCCCAGTGGCCCCGGCTGGCGTTCCGCCGAAGGCTTTCTGCTCAAGGAGACGGTGGCCGGTCTGGAGGCCCTGAAGGAACGGCTGGAGAGTCAACCCAAGGGTGCCGCCTTCAGGACGCTGGTGGAGGGCGCAGGCGACTGTAAGATCACCCGCCAGTAGGCGGCCCGCCCGTGTCTGCTCCTGCCGGGCGTCCTCGCTTCCGTCCCCGGCCGGTCACCCCGCCCCGTCCAAGGCCCGGACCCGCCGCACCCCGTCCCCGAATTCCAGCGTGAGCGCCTGTCCCGGTTTCACCTGCGCGGCGTGGGTGACCGGCCGACCCCGCGCGTCCCGCACCAGCGCGTAGCCGCGGGCCAGCGTGCGCTCCGGCGTGAGGCCGAGGGCCTGCCGCATCAGCGCGTCCGTCTGCGCCTGCGCGGCATCGGCCTGTCGGCGGGCGGTGCCCAGGACGCGGTCCAGCAGCCAGCGTGTCCCGGCCTCGGCGTTCACCAGCACGTTACGGGCGTGGGCACGGATAGTTCGGGCGTCCTCCTGCGCCTGCGCGGCGGCGGCGACCACCGTGCGGACGATCAGGCCCGCCGCCTTGCTGGGGGTGTCGGTACGGAGGCACGCCACCTCGTCGAGCAGGGTGTCGTCGCGGGCGTGGCCCAGCCCGGTGATGACGGGGGCCGGAAAGGTCGCCAGCGCGCGGGCCACCTCCAGGTCGTTCAGCCAGGCGAGGTCGGTCACCGCCCCGCCGCCCCGGATCACCACCAGCGCGTCCAGCGGTTCTTCCTGGTGCGCCTCCCGCGCCTCGGCAATCGCCCCGGTGAGGCTCCCCGACGCCTCGCGGCCCTGGAAGGTCGCCTCCAGGTAGAGGAACTCCACCACCCCCGCCGCCTCCAGCGCGTCCGTCTCGCGGCGGAAGTCGCCCAGGCCCGCCGCCTCCGCCGGGCTGATCACCGCCACCCGCGCGAAGTCAGCCGGGGCGGGAAGGGCGCGGTTCAGGCCGTACACCCCCTCGCGCACCAGCGCCTCCCGCAGCGCGTCGAGCTTGAGCGCCGCGTCTCCCAGCGTGAATTCGGGGGCCACGTCCAGCACGTTCAACGAGAAGCCGTACTGGGGGTGAAACTCCGCCGTGCAGAAGAGCAGCACCTTCAGACCCGCCGTGAGCGTGCCGCCCGTCGCGCGGCGGAACTTGCCCTCCAGCGCGTAGCGTTCCCGCGCCCAGACGGTGGCCCGGCACTTGGCGACCTCCACCCCGTCCTCCAGTTGCACCAGATCGAGGTAGAGGTGGCGGCGGTCGGTGAGGCTGGCGATCTCCGCGCGCACCCACACCGCCCCCGGCACGCCCCGCGCGATCACCTGCCCGACGTAGACCAGCACGTCCGCCAGGTCGAGGAAGTGTTCCGGCGTCCGCGTGACCTCGGCCTTTTTGCGTTTGCGCCCCGTCACAGTCTCGCCCCCAGCGAGCGGCCCGCCACCGCCGCCAGCACACCCAGCCCCACGCTGAGCGCGGCATAGAGGGCGGCCGGACCCGCCGCGCCGCGCGTCAGCAAGCCGTCCAGCTCCACACTGAAGGTGGAAAAGGTGGTAAAGGCCCCCAGCACGCCGGTCCCGAAGGCCAGCCGCGCTTCCGGCGGCCACAGCCCGCGCCCCACCAGCGTCAGCGTCAGGCCCAGCAGAAACGACCCCAGCACGTTGATGCCCAGCACGGCGAAGGGGAAGTGCTGGAGAGGGGGGGCCGTGCGGGCCACCAGCGGCGCGAGCAGCAGCGTCACCCCGTAACGTGCCGCCGCGCCGACCGCGCCGCCAGCCATCACCCAGAGCCATGCGTTCACGAGGGACAGGATAGGGGAGTGGGGAGTGGGGAGTGGTCAGTGGTGAGTCGCTGCCCTTTTGCTCTTGTCTGCGAGGCGGCGGAGTTTCCTGCGGGCCCCAACCTGTCCCGCGCACCACGCTCCACGGACCACTTACCATCTTCCCCATGATTCGCGCCCAGACCCTCACCGGCACGCCTCTCGACTGGACCGGACAGACCCAGCACGTGTGGGTGGACGCGCAGGAGGTCACGCCGGGGGACCTCGACCGGCTGCGGGCCGCCTTTCCCCTCAACCGCCTGGCGCTGGAGGACGCGCTGGAACAGGGGCACTGGAGCCGCGCCGAAGCGTATCCCGAACACGGCTTCATCACGATCCGGTCCTTTGCCCACCCCGAAGAGGCCGACGAGTTCACCGAGCGCCTCAGCATCTTCCTGTACCCCGACGCCGTGCTGACGATCAGCCGGGCGGGGACGCGGGCACTGAATACCGTCTGGAAGCTGGTGGGCCGCGAGAGCGTGAACACCGCGCCCGAGATCGTGTACGAACTGCTCGACCAGACCGCCGACACCTTCTTCACCCTGGCCGACGCGCTGGAGACGCGGGTGGACGCTCTGGAGGAGCGCGTCTTCACCGACGGGCGCACCAATCCGGTCGGGGACGTGTTCACTCTCAAGCACCTGCTGGCCCAGGCCCGCCGCCTCAGCGCCGATGCCCGCGAGGCGACGGCCCTGCTGGCCCGGCACGCCGAGGGCACCGCCGCCGATCTGGTGCGCTACCGCGACGTGCTGGACTCCTTCACGCGGGTGGCGAGCCGCCTGGACGGGCTGCGCGACTTCCTCACCAGCCTGCTCGACCTGCACCTGAACCTGCAAAGCCAGCGCATGAACGAGGTGATGCGGACCCTCACCGCCGTCAGCGTGGTCTTCCTGCCGCTGACCTTTCTGGCTGGCGTCTGGGGCATGAATTTCGCGAACATGCCAGAGCTGCACACCCGCTACGGGTACGCCTTCGCCTGGGCCAGTTTTCTGGTAATCGGCGGGCTGCTGGCGTACTACTTCAAGCGTCGGGGATGGTGGTAGCCGCCTCTCAGTACGGCACCCCGCCCCCCGCCTTCCGCGCGAAATGCACCCGGCGGAGGGCCACCCGCTGCGCGTGGGAGAGGGGCTGCCCGCTCGCCAGCCGGTGCAGGGCGCGGGCATGGACGGCCAGGCGGTGCGGCGCGTCCGTCGCGTTCGTCACGGCATACTCGAAGTGGACGGCGTCCCCCAGTTCGTCTACCAGCGCGTCGAGCCGTTCCAGCGAGGCCGACTTGCGCCTGCCCCGGTGGATCAGCCCCTCGGCGTAACGCCGCACGTGGAATTTGTGGTCGCTGCGGACCCGGAACCGCGTGTAACCCAGGAACCGGGCATGGGTCAGCGCCAGCCGGATCGCTTCCCGCTCGGCCAGGTTCTCGTGCCCCCGCTCGTGCAGGAAGAACGTCTCGTAGGGCCTGCCGTTCAGGGTATAGCCCACGCTGAGGCTGCCGCCCAGCTTGTCCGCGCTGCCGTCCGCGTGAAGGATCACCTCGGGGGTGACGGGCGGGCCATGTTGCTGCCGCACGGCCCGAAGTTCCGGCCCGGTGAGGGGGTGACCTTCGGCCATCCGGCACACGGCCAGGGCCAGGCGGGCGGCCTCCAGTGCCCTCGCCGGGTCACCTTCCGAAGCGCGGGTCACCCGCATCCCGGCGGGCATGGCGAGGGGCATGGCCGGGGGCAGCGCCACCTCGACCTCCAGCAATTCCAGTGCCGCCGCGTGGAGCAGGGCCATCCTGGCCGAGTCCTCCAGGCCAACCGGCTCAGGCCCCGGCCAGATCAGGCCGTAGGCGACGCCGTCCAGCTCATAGCCGATACCCCGGCCCTCCGACGCGACGGTCAGGGTCGCCTGCTGGTGCAGCGGCCTGCGCGGCGGGTCGCCCTGCCCACCCGGACCGCTCGCGGAGGCCACGCCGCCTACTCCAGCGCGTTCTGCCCGGTGAGTTGCCGTCCGGCGATCAGCGTGTGGATGTCGTGGGTGCCCTCGTAGGTATCCACGGTTTCCAGGTTCAGCATGTGCCGGATCACCGGGTACTCGGTGGTGATGCCGTTCCCCCCCAGCATCTCCCGGGCCAGGCGAGCGCCGTTCAGCGCCACCCGCACGTTGTTGCGCTTGGCGTAACTCACCTGGGCGTAGTTCATCCGCCCGCTGTCCTTGAGCTGCCCCAGCCGCCACGCCAGCAGCAGGCCGGTCGAATGGTCCGTTGCCATCCGCACCAGCTTGTCCTGCACCAGTTGCCGCGCGGCAATCGGTTTGCCGAAGGTGGTGCGGCTGCCGGTGTAGTCCAGCGCCGTCTGGAGCACCGCTTCCAGCGCCCCCATCGCCCCCCAGGCGATGCCGAAGCGGGCGGAAGTCAGGCACGAGAGCGGCGATTTCAGGCCCCCCGAACCGGGAAGCACATTCTCCGCCGGAATCCGGCAGTCCTCCAGCACGATTTCCCCGGTGATGGACGCCCGCAGGCTCATCTTGCGGTGAATCTTGGGCGCCTGGAAGCCGGGCGTATCGGTCGGCACGATGAAGCCCCGGACCACACCTTCGTCGTCCTTGGCCCAGACCACGGCGATATCCGCGACGGGGCTGTTGGTGATCCACATCTTGTTGCCGTTCAGCACGTATTCATTGCCGTCACGCCGGGCGCGGGTCCGCATCGCGCCGGGATCGCTTCCGCCGTCCGGTTCGGTGAGGCCGAAGCAGCCGATCAGCTCACCGGAGGCGAGGCCGGGGAGGTAGCGGCGTTTCTGTTCCTCGCTGCCGTAGGTGAAGATGGGGAACATCACCAGGCTGCCCTGCACGCTGGCCGCGCTTCTCAGGCCGCTGTCCACCCGTTCCAGTTCGTACATCATCGCGCCGTAGGCACTGTAGGAGGTGCCCGCGCCGCCGTATTCCTCGGGCACCGTCGGCCCCAGCAGGCCCATCTGGCCGAACTGCCGCATCACCTCGCGCACCGGGAAATCCCCGCTGTCCCACCAGTCGGCGATGTGGGGCAGCAGTTCCGCGTCGCAAAAGGCGCGCACGCTCTCGCGGATCAGGCGCTCGTCGGGGGTCAGCAGGTCAAATACTCCGAATTCGTCGATCATCGGGGCTCCTTCTGGAAGGGGTCAGGGGGGTCGAAACCGAGTTCGGCCAGAACCTCCCCGGTGTGCTGGCCCAGGGTGGGCGGGGCGCGGCGAACCGGGGGGCGCTGGCCGTCGAGGCTCCAGGGCGGGGCAGTCACGGTGGTCTGGCCCAGGCTGGCGTGGGGAACGGTCACGGCGATGCCCTGCTGGGTCACGTGGGGGTCCTCGAAGACCTCCTGCACGTTGTTGACGGGGCCACAGGGCACGCCCGCCGCGTCCAGCCGCCGCATCACCTCGGCGCGGGTGTATGTCTGCAAGGCCGGGTAGAGTTCGGCGTTCAGGGCCTCGCGGGCGTGGACGCGGCCCTCGTTGGTGGCGTACTGCGGGTTGTGGCCCAGCGACTCGAAGCCCAGCGCGGCACAGAAGCGCCGCCACAGGCTGTCGTTGCCCGCCGCCACGTTGATCAGGCCGTCGGCGCAGGGGTAGGTGCCGTAGGGCACGATGCTGGGGTGGTCGTTGCCCTGCGGCCCGGGAATCTGCCCGCCGTTCAGGTACCGGCTGATCTGGCTGGTCCCCAGCGAGATGATGCCCTCAAGCAGATTCACGTCCACCCGGCGGCCCGCGCCAGTGCGCTCGCGCTGGTAGAGCGCCGCCAGGATCGCCTGCGTGATCAGCGACCCGGCGAACACGTCCGCCACCGCGACGCCGACGCGCACGGGGGGGCGGCCTTCCTCGCCGTTGTAGCTCATCAGGCCGCCCATGCCCTGCGCGATCACGTCATAGCCAGCGCGGTCGCGGTACGGCCCGGATTGCCCGAAGCCGCTGATGGCGGCGTAGATCAGCCGGGGGAACTGGGCGTGGAGCGTCTCCCAGCCGAAGCCCAGGCGTTCAAACGTCCCGGGGCGGAAGTTCTCCACCAGCACGTCCGCCCTGCCGATCAGCCGCCGCGCCGCTTCCAGACCACTTTCGGTCTTCAGGTCCAGCACCACGCTGCGCTTGTTGCGGTTCACGCTGAGGTAGTAGGTCGATTCCCGCGCCTCGCCCTGTCGTTGGTACGGCGGTCCCCAGGCGCGCGTGTCGTCGCCCTGCGGCGGCTCGATCTTGATCACATCGGCCCCCAGGTCCCCCAGCAGCATCGTGCAGTAGGGGCCGGTGAGGACCCGCGTGAAGTCCACCACACGCACACCCGCGAGCGGGAGGTCGGGCGAAGGGGAGGGGGGCGTCATGCCTTCCCCGGGCGGAGGGGGGCAGAAAGGGTTGAGGAGGATGCCAGATCAGGCCACATGGCTACCTTTCCGAAGGGGGCAAGACTCGGGAGGACCTCCGGCCGGGCCGGAAGCGGGCTGTGCAAACTCGGGTAGTCTACGCCCTGGTTTCGCCCTGCCCCATGTCACTCTGTCCGGACTGTTCTGTCTCAGTCTGCCGCGCCGTCCAGCCGGTAGACCCGCCGGGCGTTCGCGTCGGTCACGCGCTCCAGTTCGGCCGCGTCCAGCCCGCGCAGCCCGGCGATGAAGTCCAGGGTGTAACGCACGTACCCGGGCCGGTTGGGCTTGCCCCGTCTGGGCACCGGGGCCAGAAAGGGCGCGTCGGTTTCGACCAGCAGGCGGTCCAGCGGCACCACCCGGGCCGCCTCCTGAATCTCCCGGGCGTTCTTGTAGGTCGTGTTCCCCGCGAATCCGAAGGCCGCGCCGCGCTCCACGCCGAAGCGGAGCAGGCCGGGATGCCCGCTGAAGCAGTGCAGGACCACCGGAACGTCCGGCCAGGCGGAAAGCACCTCCATCACGCCCCGGTGGGCGCTGTCCTGTCCCGGCTTGTCGCGCACGTGAATCACCAGCGGCTTGCCCGTGCGCCGCGCCAGGTCGAGCTGCCACTCGAAGGCCGACACCTGGGCCGCCCTCCGCGAGTCGTCCCAGTAGTCGTCCAGACCGCTCTCCCCGATGCCGACCACGCGCGGGTGGAGCGCCAGGGCCTCCAGTTCGGCCCGCGCGTCCGGCCCGTCCTCCTCCGTGTCGGTGGGATGCAGGCCGACGGTCGCCCACACGTCTCCGAACTGCTCGGCCAGCGCCACCGCGTTGCGCGCGTGCTCCGGGCTGGCCCCGATGCAGACCAGTCCCGTCAGGCCGAGTTCGCCCCGTGCCGAGGCCGGGTCATCCAGGTAGTCGAGGTGGCAGTGGGTGTCGATCATGGGGGAGAGGGTACGCGGTTGGCGGGAGGCGGTGCGCGGTGAAAAGCCCAAACCACCCTCCTCACCCCCGTCAGTCCCCCCCATCACTCTCATGAGGGCGCCGCGCTAGAGTGCGCGCGTGCTGAAAGCCGGGGTGTACGCGCTCGTTGCGCTGGGAATCTTTGCGCTGGTGTTCGCGCTCCTGCCGCAGAACCCGGCGGAGGGGGCGCAGACGGGGGCCACACTTCAGGGCGTGGCGCTCACCCTGTATCCGGCGCGGGACGTGGACGCGGTCTGGCGGTTCCGCGCGGCCGACGTGACCAGCGATCCGCTGAAGGGCGAGACACATCTGGCGGGCCTCTCGGACGGCGGGCGCTGGATCAGGAAACGCGGCGCGGACGGCCAGACGACAGGCCCCGCCGTGCTGGACGCCACCCTGAGCGCCCCGGACCTCACGATTGACGCGCAGGACAACATGCTGACCCGTCAGGCCCGGATCACGCTGGTGCAGCAGTGTGCGGACATCGACCTGAAGGGCACGCCCCAGCAGCCGGTGCGGGTCGAGCAGGGCTACGGCTTCAGCGCCCCAGTCGCGGCGCTGGATTCCCCCTTCCTGACCGGCCGGATCACCCGGCTGCGGATGTCCTTCCAGTTTCAGATCGACGACTCGGGCGAGGACAGCCGCATCAGCGCGCCGCTGGACCCCACCGAGACGTGCAAGAACGGAAAACGTGTGCCGCTGGCAGACGTTGCGGCGAGAGGAGACTCGACATGAACCGACCCACCTTCCCCCGATGGACCCCCACCCGCCTGGCCCTGGCCGCAGCTCTGGCCGCCACCACCGTCCTCGCGCAGAGTGCGCCCGACAGCCGCCTGATCAATATTGAGGGCGCGCCGCGCGGCGATATCCGCAACGGCCCGTACACCTTCAGCGGCAATCCGGTGCGGGCGACCGTCAGCACCCTCAAGATCCAGGCCGGACAGGCCACGCTGGCCGCCCCCGCCGGAACGCCGCTGAGTGACGCCAAGGCGCGGGGCAAGCGCACCGCCAACTTCACGGGCAACGTGATCGTGAACCGTGGCCGCCTCACCGCCAAGGGGGGGCAGCTCGCCTACAGCGAGGTGACCGGGCAGGGCGTGCTGAGCGCGAGTCCCAGCGCGACCTTCGTGCCCGAGGACAAGAGCAGCGGCGACACCGTGAACATCAGCGCCGGGCAGATGAGCCTCGACGTGGACAACAACGTGTCCACCAGCACCGGGAACGTGCACCTGACCAACGGCAACCAGAGCGGCCAGGCCGACAAACTGGTCTTCGACGAGGACCGCGAACTCGCGCAGCTCACCGGCACCCCCACCCTGACGCGCGCCGCCAAGGGCAACCAGAAGGAACTGACCATCAACGGGCAGGAGGTGCGCGCGCTCACCAAGTCCAAGACGCTGTACGTGCGCGGCGGCGTGAAACTGGTGCAGGGCAGCCTGACCACCACCGGCGACGCCGTGTACTACGACGACAAGAAGAACGTCGCCTACGTGGTCGGGAACGCCGTGAGCGTGGACAGCAAGACCAAGGTGACCGTCAAGGCGCCCGCCAGCGGCGCCCTGGAGCAGCGCACCGACCTGGCCCGCGTGCGCGCGCTGAACACGCCGTACAAGATTCCGACCGAGCAGTTCAAGCTGCGCGGCGAGAAGTGACCGGGTAGAGGAAGCCCCAGGTGATCCGGCGGCTGACCCTGACCCTGGCCCTCCTGCTGGGGGCCGCCCTGCCCGCCTGCGTGCTGGCGCAGGACACGGCCCCGGCGCCTGCCCCCGCTCCCCCGTCGGCCGCTCCCACAGAGGCGACCCCCGAGACGACGCCCCCGGCCAGCGAGGCCGAGAACGCCAGCCTGGAACTCGTCCGCAAAGGGGACGACGGGCAGGAGCGCCGTATCCGCATCGTCCGCACCGGGACCAGCGACGAAACCGGCATCTTCACCATCTGCGGCCGCCAGGACGACGAACCGGAGGATGCGCCCAGCCTGGCCGTCTTCAGCGAAACCGGGCCGGGCGGCGTGCGGATCACCATCGACAAGAACGTGATCCGGGTGCCCCTCGCGCTGGTCACCCAGCGGCAGGGCGAGAATGGCGAGGGCGGCGACGGGCGGGTGGAGGCCAGCGCGGGGACCGCCCGTTTTCTGGACGAGGTGCCGCCCGGCAAGACCGACCGCCTGAGCCGCTGCGCCGTCGAGGCCACACCCAAGCCCACGCCCGACACCGTGCTGGTGACCCAGGGCAAGACCGAACTGAAGGGCAAACAGCTCGTCTACGACGAGTCCGACGGCATCGCCCGCATCGACGGCCCCATCAGCTTCACCCGGCCCTCGGAGGACGGCGCCCTCACCGGCACCAGCGAGCGCATTGAGGTGAACGTGGACGAGGAGCAGACGGTGCTGGTCGGCAACGTGGTGCTGAACAGCAAGGGGGGGCGCGTCAGCAAGGCCGCCCGCGTCGAGTACGACGACCAGGCGAACACCGCCCGATTGATCGGCACCCCCGAGCAGCCCGCCGAGAGCGTACAGGGGGGCGACGTGCTGCGCGCCCAGGAACTCCTTTACGACCTCGACCGCAACGAGGTGGTGGCCCGCGCCGGAGAGGGCGGCACCATCACCGGCACCTTCCAGGACGGGGAGGAGAGCGGCAGTTCTCCCGGTTCGGGCACGGCCACGCCTGCGCCCGTCACCCCGCCTCCCACCCCCTGAGCGGGGGCTTTTTTCTGCTGGCCTCCGCCCCCGACGCTCAGCGTTCCGCCGCAGCCCTCCGGGGCAGCCGCACGGTCAGGACCGGGACCGGGCTGCGGGCGACCAGCTTCTCAGCGCTGCTCCCCAGGAAGAAATGCTCGATGGCCCCCTGCGAGTGCGTGCCCACCACGATCAGCTCTGCGCCCCAGCGTTCCGCCGCCTCCAGAATGCCGGTGACGGGATCGCCCACCAGCAGCTCGGTTTCCTCGCTTCCCTGCACCAGAGCGGCCAGGCGGTCCGCGTCGGCGTTCTCCAGCGTGTGCAGGAGGGCCGGGCTGGGACCGGTGGGGATCACGCCGCCGCCCAGGTCGGGCGTGGTGGCCACGCGGGCGTCGGTCACGTGCAGGAGGCGGCGCTGGGCCCCCGGAAAGCGCGTGCGGGCCACCTCCAGCGCGTGCAGCGAGGCGGGCGAGAAATCGATGCCGACCGCGAGGCGCTGGAAGGGGTGGCCCGCCGCGTCCGGCCCCGGCCCGGTTTCGGCCGCGTCCGGGGTCCCTGCCCCTGGCCCGGCGGTGAAGATCAGAGGGTCTGTCATGCGCCGAACCTACACCCGCCCTGCCCCGGCCGCCCGGTTCCTGAAGGGCGGGTAAAGTCAGCGAGAGGGGGAGGCGGCGCACACTACGCCCATGCGAGTTGAGAGTCTGGGGGCGGCGCTGACCGTCACGGGAAGCGCGCACCTGCTGTCCACCCGTGACGGCCCGGTGCTGATCGACTGCGGCCTCTTCCAGGGCGGCGAGGAGCTGGAAGCCCGCAACCGCGAACCCTTCCCCTTTGACGCCGCCGACCTCCTGGCGGTGGTGGTGACGCACGCGCACCTCGACCACATCGGGCGGCTGCCGCTGCTGGTCAAGCGCGGCTACCGGGGGCCGGTCTACTGCACCCCGCCGACAGCGGCGCTGGCCGAGGCGGTGCTGCTCGACTCGGCCCGCCTTCAGGTGGAGGGGTTTCGCCAGGACCTCCGCCGGGCCCGCCGGGTGGGCCGGGAGGCCGAGGTCCCCGAACCCCTCTACGACGAGGAGGACGTTCACCGCACCCTGGCCCTGCTGCGTCCTGCCCTGCACTACGGCGAGAGGGCGCAGGTGGGGCCGCTCAAGGTCACCGCCGAGCGGGCCGGGCACATCCTGGGCAGCGCCTACCTGGTGATCGAGGTGGAAGGCCAGCGCCTGCTGATGTCGGGCGACCTCGGGAACCGCGAGAGCGGCCTGCAACTCACCTTCACGCCGCCGCCCCCGGTGGACGCGGTGATGATCGAGACGACCTACGCCAACCGCATCCACCGCTCCCGCGAGGCGACGCTGGCCGAGTTCCGTGACATCCTGCACCAGAGCATCCGCGCGGGCGGCAAGATTCTGATTCCCACCTTCGCCATCGAGCGCGCGCAGATGATCCTCTACATCCTGCGGAACATGATGGAGGCGGGCGAGGTGCCCCGTATTCCCATCTTCCTCGATTCCCCGCTGGCCGCCCGCGCCACCGGCGATTACTTCGAGTTCGGGGACGAACTGATCCCGCCCGTCCGCGAGGCCCTCCAAAGCGGTGAGGACCCCTTCCGGCCCTCCACGCTGCACGTCGTCCTGACCAGCACCGAGTCGCAACGCATCAACCGCTATGACGGCCCCGCGATCATCATGGCCGGGAGCGGGATGATGAACGGCGGGCGCATCCAGCACCACCTCAAGCACAACCTCTGGAAGCCCAGCACCAGCCTGGTCATCGCCAGCTACCAGTCGCCCGGCAGCCTGGGGGGCCGCATCGTGGCGGGGGAGAGTCCCGTCCACATCCTGGGCGAGGAGATCATCGTGCGCGCCCACGTCCACACCATCGGCGGCTTCTCCGCCCACGCCGACCAGGACGACCTGCTCGCCTTCCTCTCCACGACCGGCACCCCGCGCGTCTGGCTGATTCACGGCGAGGTGCCCGCGATGGAGGAGTTCCTCCCGGTGCTGGCGCAACGGGGCCTGACCGGCAACATCATGCCCGACCATCAGGAGGTGGACCTCCTGACCACCACCTTCCCCGCCGGGCGTCCCCCCGGCCTGCCCGAGAGCCACGAAGACGCGCGGGCCAGCGCGGGGGGGGAGTAGACGCGGGATTGCCGCCCACCTCCGGCAACGCGGTGGGGGAGAAGGGACCTGCCCTCACCGCGACATGTAAAGAGGAGGCCTGAACATTCCGAACGACCTTTGACGCCAGGCCTGTGTACCCCCTCCCGGCCTCCCTCCTCAAGGGGGAGGAGAAAGAACAGCGTCCTACACACTTTCCCAATCGCGTAAGTCCTAAGCTTTTCAAACTCTGGAGCCGACGCCCGACCCCCACCTCTCAAGCCAACCTTCCAGGCAGCCGAGCCGTTCGGGCCGCAGGCCCGAGGCCTTCCAGGTCAGCGGGCAGAGCGTCGAGGCCGGACACGTCAACGGCCCACCCAGACCCGCCGCTCCAGGAAACCTCTCTTGCCCAGCGCAGCGCCGCTCCCCCCTGCCCCCGGTGGGGGTAGGGGGGCTGGGGGGGTGGGGGCAAATCGAAGCAAGCTGCCCTGCCCCTCACCGCGCCACCAGCCGCAACAACTCCGTGTACACCCGCGCCGTCACCGCCGCATCTTCCAGCGCATTGTGGGCCTGATACTCCAGCCCGAAGTGCTTGGCGAGCTGGTCCAGCGGCGTCCCCACCTTGCGCGGCAGCACCCCGGCATGAATCAGAAACTGCGCGCTGAGTTTGGTGTCCACCCGCCCCCGCCGGAACACGCTGTTCAGGTCCGGCAGCAGCAGCCGCAAAAAGCCCAGGTCGTAGTGCAGGTTGTGCCCCCCCAGCATCACCCGCCCGACCTCCCGCGCGTAGGCGCGCACGGCGTCCGCGACCTCCCCGGCGGGTTGCGCGGCGGCGTGATGCGTGTCCAGGTCGATGCCGTTCACCGCCATCGCGTCCGCTTCCACATCGTACCAGTCATGCCGCAGTCGCAGATGGAGGGGCCGCGTGACCTCCCCCTGTGGCGTGAGCGTGACCAGCCCGATGGTCAGCAGCGGGTGCCGGGCCGGGTCGCGCCCGCCCGTCTCGGTGTCCACGAAGATGATCGGCTGGGTCAGGGCGGCCAGGCGGGGGAGGGGGGAGGCGGTCATGCCCCAGCTTCCCATGCCGAACGCTGCGTGGAAGCCGGTTCGGGGCTGAACCCCCCGGGAGTTCTCGGGGCGTCTCCAGTCCTGAAAGGGGCTGAGGATTGAAACTGCCGCTACCCTGAGAAGCGATGAAACGCACCCTGTTCCTCGCCCTCCTGCCCCTCTCGCTCGCCGCCTGCGGTCAGAAAGGCATTGAGGGCGTGAAGACCTTCGACTACCAGGGCGGGGACCACCGCTCCGGTTCCCTGGTCTACGCCGAGACGCCCCCCGCGGGCGGCCCGCACAACCCCATCTGGCAGAACTGCGGCGTCTACGACCAGCCGCTCTACAACGAATACGCCGTCCACAGCCTGGAACACGGGGCCGTGTGGATCACTTACCGCCCTGGCCTGGGGGCGCAGGAGGTCGCGGCCCTCCGGCACCTCGTGGACGGGCGGCCCTACACGCTCCTCAGCCCCTACGAGGGCCTGCCCGCCCCCATCGTGATCAGCGCCTGGAACGCGCAACTGCCGGTCCAGAGCGCGAACGACGCGCGCCTGAAAGCCTTCCTCGACGAGTACGAGCAGGGAGCTACCGCCCCCGAACGTGGCGCGGCCTGCTCGGGCGGGTACGGCAGCACACGCTGAGGGAAGCTGGGGGCGGGCAGGGGGCACAAGGAGGAAGATTTACGGCTTAGGCCCCCTGGCCTCCGCCTCCTCGCCCGTCGCCACGGGCCGCGCGCCCTCGCTCACCCAGTCGCTCCACGACCCGGCGTACAGGCGGTTCTGCGGGCCGAGCGGAACCCCGGCCAGTTCCCGCGCCAGCAGGTTCGGGGTGGCGCTCACGCCGCTGCCGCAGTAGGTGATGGTGGAGGCGTCCCCCGCGTTCAGGCGCGCGGCCTGCGCCCCGGCGTCCCGCCAGTGCCCGCCCTCGTCCAGCGCCCCGGCCCACTCGCGGTTCACCGCGCCGGGGATGTGCCCGGCCTTGCGGTCCAGCGGTTCCACCTCCCCCCGGTAACGGTTCGGGGCACGCGAGTCGATCAGGAGCGTCCCCGCCTCCCGGCCCGCCACGTCTTCGGCAGTGGCGACCATATCCGGCTGCACGTCGGGCGTGAAGGTGGTGGGGGCGAAGTCCGGCTCGGCGGTGCCCGGCTGTCCGCCCGCCGCCAGGAAGGCGGGCCAGCCGCCGTCCAGCACATAGACCCGGGGGTGCCCCAGCCAGCGCAGCAGCCACCAGGCCCGCGCCGCATAGAAGCCCTGCCCGGTGGAGGGATCGTCGTAGGCGACCACGACGCTGTCATTCCCGATGCCCACGCTGCCCAGCCACGCGGCCAGCGTCGCCGGGTCGGGCAGCGGGTGCCTTCCGCCCGCCCCATGGGGCTGCACGGGACCGCTGAGGTCCGTCTCCAGGTCGGCGTAGATCGCGCCCGGCACATGCCCCTCCAGATAGGCGATGCGTCCCACCAGCGGGTCGTTCAGCGCGTACCGGCAGTCCAGCACCCGCACCAGCGGGTCGGCCAGATGCGAAAGCAGCCATTCGGCGGACTTCAGCGGCGATTCGGGGGAGGTCGGGGAGGTCATGGCCGCAGGCTACACCGCAGGGCCAGGAAAAGGGACGGCAATAAAAAAGCCGCCTCATCGGGCGGTGATGTCCAAAACTATAGCGTGGTATTCGTCGGGTGTCAAATTATGCACTTGAACCTCGGGGTGGGCTGCCTGGGCCAGGGCCGCGAGGTCACGGAAACGTGAACCGGACTTCAGCAAACCCGGCCACTTTCCGGCGGCTGGCGTCCGAAGAATGGACGGAGAAAGGAGTGACCATGATCACCCGAGCCGATATCCAGCGCATCGAGAGTCTCCCCGACAACGCGATGGTCCTGATGGCCGTCATCGACGTCAATCCCGCCGTGCCTGACAATGAGGGACCGGCCCTCCTCACCCGCGCGAAGGCCGGAATGCTGGATGCGGGCGTTCCCCCCACCGTGATGAATCAGGTGCTGGCCGACCTGCCCGAGGCGCAGCGACATACCGGCAGGAGTTCTTTTTATCTGGTGGGCGAGGATATGTTCGAACGCTACGACATCCAGGCGGACCTGCCCGACCGGTTTCACTATGGCCGCCCGCTCAAGTCCATGCTCGCCAGTATGCTGGACCTGCTGCCCACCGTCGCCATCCTGGCGGTAGACCGTGAGTGGGCAAGGCTCTTTCTGCTGCGGCAGGGCGAGCTGACCGAGATCACCCGGGAGGAGAATGTCCGGATCGACAACGGCAAGAGCTGGGACGCCATGGCGCAGGGCACCCGCCACGTCCCGGGCACGCCGGGGGCGAGTGGCGGCGCGCAGGGCAGTGGTCCCCGCAGCGACAGCAGCGCCGACCTCTTCCAGAACCGTGAGGCCGCCGAGCAGCAACGCTTTTACAACGGGATGGTCCAAGAACTCGGCGACATTCTGCGCCTGGGCGACCTGAAAGAACTGATCCTGGTGGGCCCGTCCGAGCGTGTCGCGGCATTCCGGGCCGAGATTCCGGACAAGGCCCCCTATGAGGTGATCGGTGAAACGAACGTGGTCGGCGGGACCGGCTGGGTGAACCCGCAGGAGATTCTCGACAAAATCCAGCCCATTCTGGACGAGCACCGCCGCAAGAGCGAGGAGCAGGTGCTGGAGCGGATTCAGGAACACGGCGTGATGGAGCTGGAGCGCGTGCTGGAGATGATGCAGGAGGGCCGCATCTACCAGCTCGTGATTCCCGAGAACGGCGCCGACTTCCACATCTACCGCAGCCACAACCGCGAGGTCCCGTACTTCACCGGCAAGAAGGACGTGACCGAAAGCCCGCTGGACGGCAGCCTGATGGAGCGCGTGACGCTGGCGGAGGTGCTGCCCGACCTGATTGACCTCTACGGCCTGCAAGTTGTCCGGCTGCACGGGGACCAGGCGAACAAACTCGTTCAGGAGTACGGTGGGGTGGCAGGTCTACCCAGGTGGTAAGACCAACTTAAGGTGGGCCGAAGCGGTTAAAGGAGAGGGGCGGTCCGCCTTAGCGCGCGACCGCCCCCCCCTTGCCCCCCTCCCTTTAGCGCGCGACTTCCACCGCGCGGCTCTCGCGCACCACCGTGACCTGCACCTGGCCGGGGTACTCCATGTCCTGCTCGACCCGCCCGGCGATCTCGCGGGCCAGCAGGGTGGCCTGGGCGTCCGTGACCTTTTCAGGCTGCACGATCACGCGCACCTCGCGGCCCGCCTGGATCGCGTAGGCCTGCTGCACGCCGGGGAAGGCGACCGCGATCTGTTCCAGTTGTTCCAGGCGGCGCACATAGGCTTCGAGTTCCTCACGGCGTGCACCGGGCCGGGCCGCGCTGATGGCGTCGGCGGCGGCGACCAGCACGCTGTACAGCGTCTCGCCGTTCTCGGGGTCGTGGTGGTGGGCGATGGCGTCGATGACTTCCGGCGGCTCCCCGAACCGTTTGGCCAGATTGATGCCGATCTCGACGTGGGTGCCCTCGATCTCGCGGTCGATGCTCTTGCCCACGTCGTGCATCAGCCCGGCGCGGCGGGCCAGCGCGGCGTCCAGCCCCAGCTCGTCGGCCATGATGCCGGTCAGGTGCGCGACCTGGACGGAGTGCTTCAGCACGTTCTGGCCGTAGCTGCTGCGGAAGTACATCCGGCCCAGCAGTTGGATCAGCCCCGGCTTGACGCCCACCACGCCCGCCTCGATGGCCGCCTCCTCGCCCTGGGCGTGAATGAAACTCTTCATCTCGTCCTGGGCCTTGTGGACCATCTCCTCGATGCGGGTGGGATGGATGCGGCCGTCGGCCACCAGGGCTTCCAGCACGTGCCGCGCCACCTCGCGCCGCACCGGGTTGAAGCTGCTCAGGATCACGGCCTCGGGGGTGTCGTCGATGATCAGGTCCACGCCGGTCAGCGCCTCGAAGGCGCGGATGTTGCGGCCCTCGCGGCCGATCAGGCGGCCCTTCATCGCGTCGTTGGGGATCGGCACCACCGACACGCTCATCTGGGCGCTCGTCTCGCTGGCGCTGCGCTGGATGGCCTGCGCGATCACGTTGCGGGCGGTGCGTTTGGCCTCCGCCACCGCGCGCTCGGTCATCGCCTTGACGCGGATGGCCTTTTCCTCCTCCAGTTCCGCGTCCAGCTGGCCCAGAATCTGCTCCCGGGCGGCTTCCCGGGTGAGGCCCGCGACCTCGTACAGCTTCAGGTCGATCTGCCGCGCACGTTCGGCCAGGTCGGCCTCCTGCTCGGCCAGCGCGTGCCGGGCGTCCTCCAGGCGCTCTTCCAGCGCGTCGAGTTTGTCTCCCCGGGCGTCGAGCTGTTCGGCGCGGCGGTTCAGGCGCTCGATCTCACGTTTGAGTTCGTCACGTTCGCGCCGGGTTTCCTGGCGGTCGGCGCTCAGCGTCTCGCGTTCCCGCGCAGCGTCCTGCTTGGCCTGGCCGCGCTCGGCCTCGATCTGCGTGCGGAGCGTCTGGAGTTGTTCCCGTTGCGTCTCCAACTGGAGGGTGCCCTGGCGTTCCCGGTCGTCGGCTTCCTGAAGGCGGCGCTCCGCGTCCCGCAGGCGCACCTCGGCCTGCTCGCGCAGTTGCCGGGCTTCGCTGCCCGCCTGCGCCCGGATACGGTCCGCCTCGGCGCGGGCTTCGCGCTGGAGCTGGTCGTCGATGGCGGCCCGTTCCTGCCGTCCCCGCGACTGCCCCATCAAAAACCCGCCTGCCAACCCCCCCAGGAGCGCCAGCACGAAGTACAGCATGGTCATGGTGGCCCTTCCTTTCGGTCTAGGTTGGGCGTACCTGAGCGGCGCTCGCGGCACACCCGGAAGAAATGTCAGAAAAGTGTTGTGGTGCGAGTGCGTACACTCGCCTGACAGTCTAGCTCCAAGCCTTAAGAAAGCAGTGCCCACGTCCGGCTGACCGGCCGTTGTTCAGCGCCCGGGGTTCAGGGCGAGGGGTTCAGGACAATGCCGCGCGTTCCTCCGGCGTCACCGGCACCAGGCCCAGCCGCAGCAGGTAGGGGCGGCCGCTGCCCGCCGCGTCGTGGGCCAGCGTCCGGGGGCGCAGCCGCATCAGGAGCCGGATCAGTTCGACCTGCACCTCCCGCGCCTCGCTTTCGCTGAGGGTCACGGTCGCGTCCGCGTTCAGGATGAGGCCCAGCGGTCCCTGATAGCGCACGCCCGCGTCGATCAGGTCCGCGCCCTCGTAACTCGTATCGGTGGTCACCTGACCTTCCGGCGCGAGGTAGAGCCGCACGCCCCATTCCCGCCCGCCGCCCTGCTCGTGGTGCAGCCGCTCGAACTCGCGGGAAAAGGCGGCGCGGAAGAGCGTTTCATAGCGGCTGGTGCGGCCCGCGCCCAGCTCGCTCAACTCCGCCGCGCCCGTCGCGGAGAACGGCACGAAAAAGGCCGGAGCTGCCGCCGCGTACACCTTGACCGGACGGCCCGCCCGCTTCTGCTCGCGCACCACCCGCAGGAGGTCCGCCGCCTTCAGGGCCAGCACGTCCCGGTGAACCACCCGGAGATCCAGCCCCAGTTCCCGCGCGGCGCCCGCCACCGTGTTCTCGCCCTTCAAAAAAGCGCCCAGCACCCTGCGCGCCCGGCCGTGCGTCAGCAGCCTGACGGCAGCCGGTCCGGTGACGTTCAGAACGCTACTCACACGCCCAGCTTACGGTGTGAGAAGGCGCGGCGGCACGCTGAGGGCATGCCCCCTTCCCCGATGCTGGCCCTCACTGGACGCCTCTTCGACGGCGAAACCCTCTGGCCCCAGGCCACCGTGCTGCTGCGGGGCGGGCGGGTGCTGGAGGTGGCCGAACACCTGCCGCTCCCGGCAGGGGTGGAGGTGCTGGACGCGGGGCCGGACGGCACGATCCTTCTCGGCCTGGTGGACCTGCACGTCCACGTCCGGCCCCACTACGCCCGCTGGTTTCCGGGGGCGGGGGTAACCGCCGTGCGCGACGCGGGCAACAGCCTAGAGGTGCTGGCGGAGTTGCGCGCGCTGGCCTCCACAGGCGAGGGGCCGCATGTGTTTGGGGCAGGCACCATTCTGGACGGCCCGAACAGCATCTTCCGGCACTTCGGACCGGGGATACTGGGCGAGGTGGGCGACCCGGCGGCAGGCGCCTGGATGCTCCGCGACGCCGACGAGGCGCGGGCGGCGGTGGACGCGCTGGCCGCAGCGGGCGTGGATACCGTCAAGCTGTACGAGCAGCTTCCCCCGGACGCCTACGCGGCGGCTGTCCAGCACGTACGCGAACACGGCCTGCCCGTGATGACGGACCTGGGAATGCGTATGACCCGTGGGCTTGGTGGGGCCGAGGTGGATGCTCTGCAAGCCCTGAGCCTGGGTGTGCAAACCATCGAGCACGCCAGCGGCTTTGCCCTCACCTTCCGGCGGCTCGGGTTCGACCCCACCACGCAGTTTCCCGGTGAGCGTCTCCTCGACCGATTCGCGCAGGCGGTGGTGGAGGCGGAAGCGGTCCTGGTCCCCACCCTGAGCATCTACGAGGGCACACGCCACGCGGAACGCGCCGACCTGGGCGACCTGCCGCACGGAAGCCGGGGCGGGAAGGTGGCCGATGGGCTGCGTGCCCAATGGGATGCGGTACACGGGGGTACGGCGGAGGAGCGGGACGTGGCCGACTGGGACGCCCGCCTTGCCGCCACCCTCACCCGGCGCGTCCTCGATCTGGGCGGTCAGGTCGGCGCGGGCACCGACACTCCGGCAGGGGTGGACAACCTGCCCGGCGGGGGCCTCCACGCCGAACTGGAACACCTGGTGGCGCAGGCGGGCCTCACGCCCACCGAAGCTCTGCGGGCCGCGACCGGGACAGCGGGCCGCCTGCTGGCCAAAAATGGACAACCGCTGGTCGGGGTCCTGCGTCCCGGCGCCCATGCCGACGCGCTGATCGTCGAGGGGGACCCCACCCGCGACATCACCGCCACGCGCCGTCTTCGCACCATCGTCCGTGCGGGCCGGGTCCTAGCCTGACCTCATCTCAGTTCACCGCCCGTTCCCGCCCCGCCCACAGTTCATTCCTCAGCAGGAACTTCTGGAACTTGCCGCTGGCGGTCTTGGGCAGGTCCTCGCGGAAGATGTAGTGCTTGGGCACCTTGTACCCGGCGAGGTGCTGGCGGACATGCGCGCTGAGGTCCTCGGGGCTGGCCGTCTGCCCGGCGTGCAGGGCGATAAAGGCGCAGGGCACCTCGCCCCACTTCTCGTCGGGATGGGCGACCACCACCGCCTCGCGCACGGCGGGGTGGGCGTACAGCACGCCTTCCACCTCCACGCTGCTGATGTTCTCGCCGCCCGAGATGATCACGTCCTTGTTGCGGTCCCGAATCTCGATGCGCCCGTCAGGGTGGACCACCGCCACGTCCCCGCTGTGGAACCAGCCGCCCTCGAAGGCCCTGGCAGTCGCCTCCGGGTTGTCAAGGTAGCCCTTCATCACCAGGTTCCCGCGCACCATGATCTCCCCGAGGGTCTGCCCGTCGTGCGGGACCGGCGTGAGGTTCGGCGTCATCACCTCCACCTCCCCGGCCAGCAGCATCTCGAAGCCCTGTTTGGCGGTCAGGGCGGCCCGCTCCGGCGTGGGCAGCGCCCGCTCGGCCTCCGAGAGTTCCGCGACGGTGATCAGGGGACTGGTTTCGGTCAGGCCGTACACCTGAAGCACGTCGAAGCCCAGGGCGTTCATGTCCGCGATGGTGCGGGCGTGGGGCGGGCTGCCCGCCGTCGCCACCCGCACGGTGCGGGGTGTGCGCCGGGCGGTGGCGGGGTCGGTGATCATGCTCAGCACCGTCGGCGCGGCGCACAGGTGGGTCACGCCCTGGGCATGGACCGCGTCATGGATGGTGTCGCCGCGCACGGCGGGCAACGTCACGTGCGTGGCCCCCACCCCGAAGGGACTCCACACGCCGCCCCACCCGTTCGCGTGAAAGTCGGGCAGGGTGTGCAGGTACACGCTGTCCTGGTCGAAGTGCAGGTTGTACAGCGTCTCGATGGCGTTGAGCAGCGTGTTGCGGTGCGTCAGCATCACGCCCTTGGGGCTGCTGGTCGTGCCCGACGTGTAGTTGATGGTGATCACGTCGTCCTCGTCCAGTTCGGGGAGGGGCAGGGGCGAGCCGTCCTGCGCGCCCAGGCGTTCCTCGAAGTTGCTGCCCTCGCCCATCACCCACAGGGGAATGCCCAGGTCGCGGCAGACCTCCTCCACCTTCGGCGCGAGGGCAGCGTCGGCCAGCACCAGGCTGACCCGCGCGTGGTTCAACTGAAAAGCGTACTCGGGCGGCGTGAGGCGGGTGTTCAGTGGCACCAGCACGTTGCCCGACCAGGGCACCGCCGCGTAGGTCAGCAGGCCCTCGTGGGTGTTGGGCGAAAGGACCGCGACCCGCGAGCCGGGCGGCACCGCTTCCCGCACCGCGCGCGCCAGGCGGAAGATGCGCTCGCCCCACGCGCGGTAGGTAAAGCTGGGGCCGCCGGGCTGCGTCACCGCCAGCCGGTCGGGGTAGGTCTTGAGGCCGCGCCGGATCAGGTCCAGGGGCGTGAGGGGCGTGTTCATCGGGGCACCTCCGGGGCAGAGTGGGGACGGTGCCCTTACTTTAGACCCCGGCGGCGGAGTGTGCGCGTTACGCTCCGGG
>NZ_CP038512.1:2837500-2880000 GCF_004758605.1 Deinococcus metallilatus | reverse complement strand
CGTTGCCGGTCCGTCATCCCCATGCCGCGCGCCGCGTCCAGCACCCCCCGGTCCACCGCCAGCAGGCCCGCCACGCCGTTGCTGACCACCGGCACCAGACCGTAGACGATCAGGCCCAGCAGCGTCGGTGCCCAGCCGAAACCCAGGGCGGGCACCGCCAGCGCGAGGATCGCCAGGGTCGGGACGGTCTGCCCCAGGCCCACCAGCAGTTCCGTCAGGTGACGCGGGGCCTCGCGCCCGGGCCGGGTGACGGCGACCGCGAGGGGCACGCCGATCAGCAGCACGGCGGCCGTGGCGAGCAGCACCAGTCCCAGGTGTGTCAGGGTGAGCTGCCACAGGGGCGGATCGAAGGTGAGGGGGGCCCCCGGCGACAGGGGTTGCACCAGCCGGGGCAGCACGCCGGGCAGCAGGCAGACGGCCAGCAACGCGGGCCACATGACCACATTCCAGCGCACGCCCCCGGTGGGCCGGGAGGAGGGCAGGGCGGTCATACCTGCGCCTCCTGCGTTTGCAGAGCCTCCCAGCGCAGCACGCCGAGCGGGACGCCGTCCTGGGTGACGGCCAGCGCGTCCGAGCCTTCGCGCAGCATGACGCCCAGGGCGCTGCGGGCATCCAGGGTGCCCTCGACGGTGGGGAGGCCCGCCCCATCACCCGGCCGGACGAACTCGGCGGCGGCGCGGCCCGCGAGTTGCCGCAGCGCCGCGTCCTCGCCCAGGAACTGCCGCACGAAGAGGCTGGCGGGGCGGTGAATCAGGTCGTCGGGCGTGCCGAACTGGGCCAGCGTTCCCCCCCGCATCAGCGCGACGCGGTCCCCCAGGCGCAGCGCCTCGTCGATGTCGTGGGTGACCAGCACGACCGTCTTTCTGAGGCGCTGCTGGATGCCCCGGAAGGCCTCCTGCAAGCGGTCACGGGCCAGGGGGTCCAGGGCGCCGAACGGCTCGTCCATCAGCAGGACGGGCGGGTCGGCGGCGAGCGCCCGCGCCACCCCGACGCGCTGTGCCTGCCCGCCGGACAGTTCGCCCGGTCGCTTGGCGCGGTACACGGGGGGATCGAGGCCCACCAGCGCCAGCAGTTCGTCCACCCGGCGGGCCGTCCGGCGGCGGTCCCAGCCCAGCAGGTCGGGGACGGTCGCCACGTTCTGCGCGACCGTGAGATGCGGGAAGAGGCCGATCTGCTGGATCACGTACCCGATGCCGCGCCGCAGGTCTTCTGGCCGGAAGTCCCGGGTGTCACGTCCGCCCAGCAGGACGCGGCCCCCGCTCGGCTCGGTCAGGCGGTTGATCATCCGCAGCGTGGTCGTCTTGCCGCAGCCGGAGGGACCCAGCAGCGCGGTGAGTTCGCCTTCGGGGAACACCAGGCTCAGGTCACGCACGGCCCAGGTGTCCCCGTACCGTTTTTCCAGATGTTGCAGTTCGATCATGACGGCTCCGGGGAAGGGCGGCGGGCGGCGGCGCGCGGGACGCGGGAAAAACCGCATACTGCCGCCCCTCTCACTCCACCCTCCCCAGCCGCCGCCCCAGCACCCCTTCCAGACCGCGCAGCGCGGCGTCGAGCAGCAGGGCCAGGAGCGCGGCGGGCACGGCGCCGAGCAGGATCAGGTCGGCGGCGGCGCTTTGCAGGCCCTTGAAGATGTAGGTGCCCAGGCCCCCCGCCCCGATCAGCGCGGCCACCGCCGTCACGCCCACCAGCAGCACGGCGGCCTGCCGGACACCGCTCAGCCACACCGGCAGCGCCAGCGGCAGCCGCACGCGCCAGAAGAGCTGCGCGGCGGTCATGCCCATGCCGCGCGCCGCGTCCACCGTGCCGAACGGGACGCCCCGCAGCGCCACCACACCGTTTCGCAGGATGGGCAGCAGCGCATACAGCGTCAGGGCCGTCAGGGCCGGGGCGACGCCGATGCCGCTGACGCCCAGGCTCCGCAGGGCCGGAAAGGTGTCCGCCAGGGCCGACAGCGGCGCGATCAGGAGACCCAGCAGCGCGAGACTGGGCAGAGTCTGGATGCCGTTCGCCGCGCCCAGCACCACCGCCGCCACCCGTTCGCGGCCCGCCGCCCACACCGCCAGCGGCACGCCGATCAGGAGGGCCAGGCCCAGCCCCCCCCGACCAGCCGCAGATGCTGCCCGAGTTCCTGCACCCAGCGCGGCCCCTCGTTCCGGCCCTCGACCAGGACCGACCAGGCATTCAGGTGCCCGGACACGAACAGGGCCGCGACCGGCGGGAGCCAGGCCCAGGCCAGCCAGCGTCCGGCGCGTGAACGGGCCAGCAGACCCGCCCCGTACACGCCGATGCCCGCCCCCAGCAGGAACAGCCACACGCCGCTGGCCGCACTCGCCCGCGCGAAGGGGGGTTGATGCACCAGAGCCGCCTGGGCCTGGCTGCCCAGCCACCAGAACCCCACCACGACGGCCAGCGGCGCGGGCAGCCAGGTCAGACGCGGCAGGAACCGGGCCGTGAGGAGGGGCAACGCCGCCAGCAGCACGCCGGTTCCCGCCAGCGCAGGCGGCAGCCGCAGGTATTCCCCCGGCGCGAGGCGGTTGGGGCGCAGCAGCACCCAGGGCAGCAGCGCGCCCGCCAGCATGGGCAGGGTGGCCAGCAGCAGGACAGTTCCCGTACCACCGGGGACAGGCGAGGGGGCGGCAGCCGGCCGGACTCCCGCCCCCCGCTGGCCCGGGAGGCTCACGCGAGGCGCTTGTCCCAGCGCGGGAAGAAGCCGCTCAGGTTCACTTGATCAGCCCCTTGCTCTCCAGGTAGCTCCGGGCCACGTCCTGCGCGGTGCGGCCTTCGAGGGCGACCTGGGCGTTCAGCCCTTGCAGGATGGACTGCGTGAGCGTGGCGAAGGTCTTGTCCAGCAGCGCGGCGATCTGCGGATGGGCCTTCAGCACCTCGGTGCGGATGATCGGCGCGGGCTGGTAGACGGCCTGGGCCCCCCTGGGGTCCTTGAGGGCCACCAGCTTCAGCGCGGCGAGGGTGCCGTCGGTGCCGTAGGCCATCGCGGCGTTCACGCCACTCGTGCCGTTCGCCGCCGCCTGCTGGGTCTGGGGCGGGGTCGCGCCCGCCAGCACCAGCTTCTGGTCGGGCCGCAGCTTGAAGCCGTAGGCGGCCTCGAAGGCGGGCATGGTGTCGGGGCGGTCGAAGAACTCGGGGCTGCCCGCGATCTTGAACTGGCCACCTGCCTTGAGATAGCGGGCCAGGTCGGCCACGCTGCTCAGTTTCTGCTGCTGCGCGAGGGCCTGCGGCACGGCGATCACCCAGGTGTTGTTCACTTGCGCGGGTTTGAGCCAGGTGATGCCGTTTTTCGCGTCCAGTTGCCGGGCGTACCCGTAGATCTTGCCGGGGTTCCCCGCCTCCTTCGCGCTGATCTTGGCCTGGGGGAAGAGGTACACGGCGTTCCCGGTGTATTCCGGGTACACGTCGATCTCCCCCGCCAGGAGCGCCTTGCGGTTCACGCCGGTGTCGCCCAGGTTGGTCTTGTCGGTGACCTCCAGGCCCGCGTTTCTGAGGGTCAGGACGATCATCTGCCCGAGAATCTGCGCCTCGGGGTCCAGTTTGCTGCCCACGACGATAGGCTTGGCGGCGGCGCTGCCCACCAGCACGGCCAGCGCGAGACTGAGGACTTTGTGCATCTTGAGGCTCAAGCTAATCCCCCCCTGCCCGCCCGCAGGTAGGACAGGTTACAAACAAGCTGGCGAACGACAACATGGGACGGAAGAACGCCGCCCCATGCCGGACTGGAGTGTTCTTAGAGGTTGCCCTTGAGCGTGGTGGCGGCCTTGAAGCGGATCTTCTTGCCCGCCGGAATCTGAATCTTCTCGCTGGTCCCCGGGCGCACGCCCTGGCGCGCGGCGGTCTGCGTGACGCTGAGGGTGCCCAGACCGGGCAGGCCCACCGTCTTGCCCTCGCGCAGGGCCTGCGCGATCCCGTCGAGGAGGGTGGCGACGGCCTCGCCCGCCTGCTTGCGGCTCAGGCTGGTCCGGTCGGCGACCTGGTCGATGATCTGCGTCTTGGCGATCTTGCCGCTTCCGGCGGAAGTGCCTTCGCCGTCTCCGGCATTGGTGCGGGCGGCTCCCTTGGCGTTGGCGGACTGCGTGGTTCTGGCCATGCGTGGACCTCCGAAAGGTGGATTTGAGCGAATTGTTGGCTCAAATGCACAGTAACACACGTTTCCCAGGATGCAAGACCCGCGCCGGGGGCCTTTTTCCCGCCGGGCTGCTGTCTCCGGCCGGACAAAGCTCAGCCGCCGGTCCCGGCCCCCCGCAGATTCAGCACCCGCACACGCCCGCTCAGCGCGTCGAAGGTCCACAGGCGGCCGCGCAGGGCGTCGCCCACGCCGCCCAGCACCTTCAGCGTTTCCAGGGCCATCACGCTGCCCACGAGATTGGGGACGGGTCCCAGCACCCCCGCCTCGTCGCAGGACTCGGCGTCGCCGGGGTCGGGGAAGACCGACCGCAGCCCCAACTCCGGCCCGAACACGCTGACCAGGCCGCTGGTGCCGCTCGCCGCGCCCCAGACCCATTCGCGGCCCGCGCGCAGACAGGCGTCCGCGACGGCGTAGCGGGCCGCGAAATTGTCGGTGGCGTCCACCACCAGGTCCACGCGGCCGACCAGAGCGTCCGCGTTCGCGGCGTCCAGCCGCCCGGCCACCTCCACCCGGACGTAGGGATTGAGGGCCTGCGCCCGCGCCGCCGCCACCTCGGCCTTGGGCCGCCCCACGTCGCCCGCCGTGAAGAGCGTCTGGCGGTGCAGGTTGCTGAGGTCCACCGTGTCGCCGTCCGCGATCACCAGCCGCCCCACCCCGGCCCCCGCGAGCTGGAGGATCACCGGCCCGCCCAGGCCGCCCGCCCCGACCACCAGCACCCCGGCGGCCCGCACCCGCTCCTGCGCGCCCGCCTCCAGCCATTCCGGCACCAGGAGTTGCCGCGAGTAGCGCCGCAGTTCCGCCCGCGAGAGGGGAGAGGAGGAGGTCATGGGCAGAGTCTAGGGCGCGGGGCAAGCCGTCACGCCCGGGCTGAGGGCTGCCGGGACGCCGGGGCCTCTAGAATGCGGGCCGATGCTCGCCCTGGTCGCCCTCGCCTCGTATCTGCTCGGTTCCCTGGTGGCGGGCGTGCTGTACTCGCGCGCGCTGGGGGCGGACATCCGTGACCGCGACCTGCCCGGGGGCAGCGGGACCTACCGGCAGCACGGCCTGGCGGCGGCGCTGGGCGTGACCGCCTTCGACGTGCTCAAGGGGGTGGCCGCCGTGCTGCTGGCCCGCTGGTTCACGCCGGACTTCACCTGGGTGGCGACCCTGGGCGTGGTGCTGGGGCACTGCTACCCGGTGTTCTTCCGCTTCGCGGGCGGGGGCGGCGTCGCGCCGCTGCTGGGGGCGCTGCTGGTCGCCGCGCCGGTCACGCTGGTGGGGATGCTGGCGGTGGGGCTGGCGCTGATTCCGCTGTACCGCGCGACCCTCCAGCCGCGCCTGGGGCTGAACGCCGTGCCGTTCGCCACCGCTGTCGCCGTCCCGCTGGGCGTGCTGCTGGCCACGCGCTACGGTGGCCTGCCCGACCTGCTGGCGGGGGGCGCCGTGATGGCCGTCCGTGCCCTGCACCTGCTGACGGTGCAGAAACGGCCCGCATGAGGCGCGGCGTTCTCCCCCTGGCCCTGACGGTGCTGGCCGCCCTCGGGTCGGCGGCGGGTGCGGACGCCGTGCTGGAGGGCCGCACCCTGCGCTACGAGGACGGGGCGAACCTGCGCTGGTCCCGCACGTATCCCGCCGCGCTGGGCGACCTGACCGGCCCGGTCACGCTGGGCGGCAGCACCTACCTGGGGGTCGGGCCGGTCGTGTACGCGCTGGGCGTGAACGGCGCCTTGCAGGCCCGCTACGACCTGCCCGGGCCGGTCACGTCCCTCGACGCGAGCGGCGGCACCCTGCGGGCCAGCATCCAGGGCGACGGGTACGTCGAACGCTTCACGCTGGGGGACCCGCGGGAAGGCGGGCACGTGCAGGAACGGGTGGTCTTTCCCCCCGACCCGGAGGTGACCGGTTGGCTGGCCCGCGCCGCCCGCCTGGTGCCCCCCGAGGACCTGACGCGGGCCGCGCGGGAAGACCCGCTCAATCCCTTCCTGGCGTTGCGGGAGGCGCAGCGGGCCGGGGCGCGGGGCGACCGCTACGCCACGCTGAACGCGGTGCGGCGCACGCTGGGGGGGGACCTGCCCTTTCCCGCCTGGGTGGAACTGGCGGCCGCGCTGGACGCCAGCGGCTTTCCGGCCGCCGCCAACCTGGCCCTCGACCGCGCCCGCCGGGACGCCGCCGCCCGCGGCTACGACCCGGAGGTGCGGGTGAGCCGGGAGGCCCTCTTCGCCTACGGGAATCCCAGCGGCTACGTGGGCACGCTGCTGGACCAGGGCCGCCTGGGGCGGGCGGAGGTCTGGATGCGCTACCTGCGCGACCTGCACCCCCGCTTCGAGGGCGGCCCGGCCCTGTACGCCCGTTACGCCGACCTGCTCGAAGCGCAGGGCCGCAGCGGCGAGGCGGAGGAGTGGCGGCAGTTCACCCGCGAACTGCGCGCCGGGACGCTGTACAACCTGGGGGCCGAGGCCCCGCGCCGGGTCCGCGACGCCCTGCGGCTGGTCACGCTGGCGCTGCTGCTGGCGCTGGGGGCCGCGCTGCTGACCCTGACCGTGCGGGCCTGGCGGGTCCAGGGGGAAGACACCCGCCTGCTGGGGGGGCGCTGGGCGTCCTGGGTGCGGCACCCGCTGTCGCGCGCTCGGCGGGCCGCCGTCCTGTACGCCCCGGCCGGGGAGCGGCTGCTGCTGGTGGCGCTCGCCGCGGGGCTGGTCGTCAGCGTGGCGGGGTGGCAGTGGGCCAACACCACGGCGGCGCGGCTGAATGCCCCCGCGCTGAATATCGGCACCTACGGCGGCGGGTGGTACGCGGCGCGCCTCGACGACCTGGACCTGCGGGCCGTGCCCGACACGGCGCTGCTGGCCGGGCTGGCCGCGCAGCTGGACGGCGACGACAGCGCCGCCCGCGAACGCTACGCCCAGGCCCCCGGTGACGCCTGCGCGCTGAACAACCTGGGCGTGATCGCGCAGGCGCGCGGGGACGGCCCGCAGGCGCGCGAGCAGTACCGCGCCGCCCTGGCCGCGCGGCCCGATCTGGCCGCCGCCGCGTACAACCTGGGGCTGACCCCGGCCACGCCCGGCACCCTCTTCCAGCGCACCTACCGCCCCGCCGAACCCCGGCTGTGCTACCCCGACGACCGCAGCCTGGCCCGCGCCGTGAACGGTGACCTCAGCGTGACTCTGGCTCGCGACCTGCGCGACCCTCTGGGCACCCTGTCTCCCGGGCCGGGGCAGAGCGTGCGCCTGGGCTGGGTGTTCCTGGGGGCGCTCGCCCTGCTGGGGCTCCTCATCCTGGCCCTGCTGATTCCGCGTCCCGCCAGTGCTTCCCGCCAGGGCCGCCCGGCGGGGTACCGCCTGGCCGCGCTGCTGCTCCCCGGCGCGGCCCTGCTGGAAGGGGCCTGGGGCGGTGTGCTGCTGCTGACCTGGGGGGCGGCGCTCGCGGGACTGGCGCCGCTGGCGGGCCTGACCCGCTTCGCCACGCCCCTGGACCCCACGCAACCCGCGACCCGCACGGCCCTGCTGACGCTCCTGGCGGTCACCTACGCCCTGAATACGGCGGCCTTCATCGCGGCCGAACTGCGTCAGGCCCGGCGGCAGCGCCACGAAACGTCCCCGAGCTGAAGTTGCGGGTTCCCTCATGATTTCTTCATGGTCTAGCCCCAGGAGAACGGTGGGGCAGACAGCGATCAGGTTGACCCCGCATACTTCCCGGGTGCCTGTGCCCGCCCTCCCTCTGCTCTCGCCCCTGCGCCGCGCGGCCCGGCGCGGGTCCCGCACGCTGCTCGCCGCGCTGACCCTGGGCCTGACGGCCGCGCCCGTCGCCGCGCTAGGTGCGGTGCAGCTCACCGTGACCCCCGACCAGACGGCCGCCTATGTCAACGGCGAGGCCACCCAGCTCCTCGCGCCGCCCCGCCTGCTGAACGGGCGGACCATGCTGCCGCTGCGCGAGACGGCCGCCCTGCTGGGCCAGACGCTCGTGGAGTCGGGCGGGCAGGTGCAACTGGGCCGCCTGACGGTGGACACGGGCCGCAACGCGGCTTTTCTGGCGGGAGCGGCGCAGCCCGACGGCAGCGTCACCAGCGTGGGGCCGACCCTGTACGTCAGCGTCCGCCTGCTCGCCGACGCGCTGAACGCCAACCTCACCGTGGACGAGAACGGCCGGACCCTCACCCTCACGGCGCTGCGCGAGGGGGGCAACCCGCTGATGCCCCAGGCCCGCTTTTCCACCGACAAGACCACCTACGCGCCGGGCGAGCGGGTGATCTTCACCGAGTATCCCTTCGACCCTGACGGGGCCGACATCGTGGGCCGCAGGTGGACGGGGCGGCAGGACGTGTACTTCCAGCCCGGGACCTACACCGTCACCTTGCAGGTCACCAACAGCCGGGGCCTCCAGAGCGTGCCCTTTTCCCGCATTATCCGGGTGGAGGGCGCCCCGGTGGATACGCCCCTCTCCTACGCCCTGAAGTACGCCGAACCCGGCGACCGCTTTCCTGACCCGCAGGTGCTGAGTTATCCCGCCGTCAGCGCCCTGCCGGTGAGCGGCCCGAGCACCCCGCTGCTGTTCAGTGACAGCCCCGAGGCACCGACCCAGAGCGGCGTGCTGTACCAGGACAGCGTGGCGGGGCGGGCGCGGCTGCTGGCGTACCACCTGAACGCGCTGGGTCGGCCCGCGCGGCTCTATATCCTGGCCCGCAACCTGGAAGGGCGTCCGGTCGAGGTCCGCACCGAGCGCCTGGGTGAGACGGCCCCCACCCGCATCGAGGCCCTGCTGGGCCAGGTCACGCTGCTGGACTACTTCGCGGGCCTGGGCGGGCACGTGCTGAACCTCGCGCCCGGGCAGAGCGTGGCCGTCTATGCCAGCCCCACCCTGAACGCGGGCAGCGGCGTGAACGTGATGCAGGACCTGATCACGTCGGGGCGGGTGGAACTCACCTTCGTGATGCTGGAAGACACCCTGCCGCCCACCGCGCAGGTCGTGCAGCAGCTTCCCTACCTCCAGCCCGACGACCGGCACCAGCGCGGCACCTTTCCGAACGCGGTGCGGTCGCTGCGCGTGAACCTGACCACCCTGCCCGCCCGGCTGGTAATCGGGGACGGCCAGGTGGACCCGGCCCTCACCGGCACCGACATGCTGACGGGCCGCCCCCAGCGCCTGATGGGCAACTACGGCGTGCTGTACGACCTGGAGGTGAACGGGGTCGCCGGGACCGCCGTCGCCTTCAGCCCCCGCGGCGGCCTGTACCGGGGCGCGATGAATATCGGGGACGGCCCAATCACCCAGGCCATCAAGCTGCCCCGCAGCGGGAACGCCCTCACGCCCGACCAGCCCGTGCTGCTGTGGCGGCCCCAGACCGACCGCCTGAACATCGACTTCGTGCCCGCCAGCGGCAGCAACCTGCCGATCAGCCTGGTGTTCTACCGCACGCGCCTGCAACCGGGCTTCGGCGGGGTGCTCAAGACGTACCAGCCCTGAAGGCGCCGCGTGACGGTCAAACCGCCGAACGGTCTGACCGCCTGAAAGCGTCGGAGGCCCCCTCTTTCTAGACCGGCACGCCAGCGCCCTACAGCGTCCTTGTCGCCACCACCCACCACCCCGGCTGCCGGGCCTGAATCAGCCGGGCGGCGTCGTGCGCCTGGTCGTCACTTCCGGCCAGGGCGAAGCAGGTGGCGCCCGAGCCGCTCATCAAGGGCGAGCGCAGGCCTGCGCCCGACAGGGCCGTAAGGGCGGCCTGAATGGCCGGGTGGCGCGAGGCGACCGGCCCTTGCAGGGCGTTGAAGTACGGCACGTCGCGCCGGGCGGTGAGGGCGGCGAGGATGCCTTCCACGTCGAGGGCCGGGGTGAAGGCCTCCTCCCCGTCCAGCCAGGTGTAGGCGTCCTTCGCGCTGACCTCCACCCCCGGATTGACCAGCACCAGCGGCACGCGCGGGACCGGCAGCGGCGTCAGGACTTCCCCGACCCCCTGCGCCAGCGCCGCCTGCCCCAGCAGGAAGAAGGGCACGTCCGCCCCCAGCGTCAGGGCCAGGGCGGGGAGGTTCACGGGCGCGGGGTACAGCCGGGCCAGGGCCATCAGGGCGGTCGCCGCGTCGCTGCTGCCGCCGCCCAGGCCGGAGGCCAGCGGGAGCCGCTTGCGGAGGGTGATCGCCGCGCCGCCGCTGGCCCCCGCCGCGGCCAGGTAAGCCCGCGCCGCCCGGTAAACCAGGTTGCGTTCGTCGGTGGGGAGGGCCGCCCCCTCCACCCGCAGGGTCAGCGTGTCGGCGGGCGCAAGTTCCAGATCGTCGCCCACCGCCAGCGGCACCATGACCGAGTGCAGTTCGTGGTAGCCGCCTTGCCGCAGGCCACGCACACTGAGGCCCAGGTTGACTTTGGCGGGGGCGAGGTAGGAGGCGGCTTGGCCGCCGTCTGACGGTCTAACGGTCAAAGGGTCTAGGGGCATCCGTTCCTCAGGACGTAGCATCCCACACCGCCGCCACCGCCTGCGCGAGGGCCAGGTCGCCGGGGGTGGTGACCTTGAAGAGCCGCGCGTCGCCGGGGACCAGTGTGACCGGGAAGCCCAGCCGCGCAATCAATCCCGCGTCGTCCGTCGCGCTGAAGCCTTCGGCCCGCGCCGCCGCGTGCGCCCGCAGCAGCAGCTCGCGGCGGAAGCCCTGTGGCGTCTGCACCGCCCACAGGCCCGCGCGGGGGACCAGGTCCGCCCATCTGCCCCGCTCGCCCCGCACCAGGGTATCGGCCACGGGCAGGGCGGCGGTGGCGGCGCCGGTTTCCGGGACGGCCTCCAGCAGCGCCTGAACCACACCTTCCGGCAGGAAGGGCCGCGCCGCGTCGTGGACCAGCACCACGTCCGCCGAGGTCGCGTGCAGCAGGCGCCAGACGCTCTCCTGCCGCGTCTCGCCGCCCGGAATGGCCCGCGCCGGGACGCCTTCCGGCAGGGTGAGCCCCTCCGGCAGCGCCACCAGCACCTCGTCCACCAGGGGCGCGAGGGCGGCCACGCTGCGGGCCAGCAGGCTCTTGCCCGCCACCTCCACGAAGGCCTTCGGCCCCCGGCCCAGGCGGGTGCCGGACCCGGCGGCGGGAATCAGGGCGGCGGTGCGGCCCGCCAGGAAGCAGACGCCGGTCACGCTTCTGCCTCCTTCCAGCGCCGGAACCCCGGCACGTCCAGCCCGAACTGGTCCAGCACGCGGGCGGTGACGAAATGCAGCAGTTTCTCTACCGTGTCCGGCGCGTGGTAGAAGCCGGGGCTGGCGGTCATGACGGTCGCACCCGCGTCGAAGGCACTCAGCATGTTCTGGAGCATGGGCCGCGAGAGAGGGTCTTCCCGCAGCACCAGCACCAGCCGCCGCCGTTCCTTGAGGGTGACGTGCGCGGCCCGAGCGAGCAGGTTGTCCGCAAAGCCGCCCGCCACCTTCGCCAGCGTCCCGGCGCTGCACGGCACGATCAGCATGCCGTCGGTGCGAAGGGAACCGCTGGCGATGCTGGCCGCGAGGTCGCGGTCATCGTGCGTGACGCGGGCCAGGGCCGTCAGGTCCGCGAGCTGGGGGCCGCCTTCCGCCGTCATCACGCGCTTGGCGCCGCTGGTGACGATCAGGTGCGTCTCGACCTCCAGTTCCCTCAGCGCCCGCAGCACCGACAGCGCGTAGGGAATGCCGCTTCCGCCGCTCACGCCCACCACCAACCGCATGAGGCGCAGCGTAGCAGAGGAGTAGGCTGGGGCATGACTGCTGCCCTTGACGCCGCCACGCTGCTGCAAGGCTACTGGCAGGGCGCGCACCTGGAAGACCCGCCCGCCTACCTGGACCGTGTCCGGGCCGTTTCGCCGGTGCTGTACGACCCCGGTCTGGGCTTCGCGCTGCTGACCGGTCATGCCGAGGTGAACGCGGCCCTCAAGAGTCCCCACGTCCGCACCGGCAAGGTGGGAGGCGACCCGGCCTTCATGCAGAGCGAGGCCGCCCGGCTGATGGCCCCGATGATGCTGTTCCACGACGGGGCCAGCCATACCCGGCTGCGCTCCCTCGCGCAGCGGGCCTTCACGCCGCGTGTGCTGGAGGAGAGCCGCGAGTTCATCACCGCCCTCACGGATCACCTGCTCGACGAGGCCGCCCGGCAGGCCCGCGCCAACGGGGGAGAGGTGGACGCGGTGAGCGCCCTCGCGGTGCCCCTCCCCGTCAGCGTGATCGTGCAGATGCTGGGGCTGAGCGGTGCGGACGCCGACCGCTTCAAGACCTGGGCGGGCAGCGTGACGGATCTGCTGGGCGGCGTGAACGTCACCCCGGAACGCTGGGCGCAGGTGGAGGCCGACGCCACCGCCATGCGCCGTTACTTCCGCACCCTGGCCGACGACCTGCGCGCCCACCCCCAGCCGGGCCTGCTCTCGGCCCTGGCCGCCGCCGAGGACGAGGGGGGAAGGCTCAGCGGGGAAGAACTCCTCGCCAACGCCGTGCTGCTGCTCGTCGCCGGGCACGAGACGACCAGCAACCTGATCTCGGGGAGCCTGCACGCGCTGCACGCCTGGCCGGGAGAGTGGGCCTGGCTGGCCGAGGACCCCGAGGCCCGCGCCGGAAACGCGGTGGAGGAACTGCTGCGCTTCGTCTCCCCCGTGCAGAGCACCGGACGGTTCACCACGGCGCCCCTGACGGTGGGCGGGGTGGAATTGCCCGCCGGGTTGCACCTCGGCCTGAGCCTGGCCGGGGCCAACCGCGACCCGCGCGTGTTTCAAGACCCGCAGCGCCTGAACTTGAGCCGCGAGAACGCCCGATTGCACCTGAGTTTCGCAGCGGGCGCGCACTACTGCCTGGGCGCGAGCCTGGCCCGCATGGAGGCCGCCATCTTCCTGACGTGCTTCCTGCACCGCTTCCCCGACTACGGGGTGCCCGAACAGCACCTCGCGTACCTGCCAAATTTCACGCTGCGGGGGCTGCGTGCCCTGCGCCTGAACCTCGCTTGACCGTCCCCGAACCGCTCGCCCGCGCCCTGTGGCGGATGGCCCTGCTCTCCCTCGGCGGCGCGGTCGCCCTGGGGTTCGCGCGCTTCGCCTACGCGCTGATCCTGCCCGCGATGCGCGCGGACCTGCACTGGTCCTTCACGCTGGCCGGGGCGATGAACGCCGCGAACGCCGTGGGGTACCTGCTGGGTGCGCTGACCGCCACCCGCGCCGCCGCCCGCTGGGGGCTGCGGGGCGTCTTCGCGGGAGGGATGGCGCTGACCGCCCTCTCCCTGCTCGCCTGCGCGCTCACGGGGGTGGCCCCGGCGCTGCTCGCCCTGCGGTTCCTGGCGGGGGTGGGGGGCGCCCTGGTGTTCGTGACCGGTGGCGCGCTCGCCGCCCTCGCCGCCCGCGCCCATCCGGAGCGCAGCGCCCTGCTCCTGGGTGTGTTCTACGGCGGGGCGGGCCTGGGCATTCTGGCGTCCGCGCTGCTGCTGCCGCCGCTGCTCGCCTCCGGCTGGCGGGGGGCCTGGGCGGTGCTGGGCGCGGTGTCGCTGCTGGCGCTGGCGGCCACCCTCCCGGCGCTGGCGCGTCTGCCGGACCTGGTGGCGGGTGGGGCGGGCACCCGGCGGGCCTCCCTCGTGCCGCTGGCCTGGGCCCTGGCCGCCTACGCCGCTTTTGGTGTCGGGTACATCGCCTACATGACCTTTATCATCGCGTTCCTGCGGGCGGGTGGGGCGGGCGATCTGGTGACGATGTTCTGGGCGGTGCTGGGCGCGGCGGTGATGCTCAGCGCCCTGGCCTGGCAGCGGCCCGCCACCCGCCTCCCCGGCGCCCGCGCGATGGGCGCGCAGATGCTGACGCTGGCCCTGGGTGCGGCGCTGCCCCTGCTCTCCACCTCGCCCGCCGCGCTGCTCGCCTCCGGGCTGCTGTTCGGTGGGAGCTTCCTGGCGGTCGTCACCTTCACCACCATCCTCACGCGGCGCACGCTGCCCGAAGCGGCCTGGGGTCAGGGCATCGCGGCCTTTACCGTGATTTTCGCCGCCGGGCAGACGCTGGGGCCGCTGCTGACCGGGGCGCTGTCGGACGCGGCGGGGGGCCTGCGGGCGGGGCTGGGCGTCTCGGCGCTCGTGCTGCTCTTCGGGGCGGGCTTGGCGTGGGGGCAGCCCACGGCGGCAGATCGCTGAGCGGTCACAGCCAGCCCTGCTCGCGCGCCTTGCGCGCCGCCTCGATGCGGTTCTCGCAGCCGAGTTTGCTGATCGCCTCCGAGAGATAATTGCGGACGGTGCCTTCCGAGAGGCCCAGCCGGGCGGCGATGGCGGCGGTACTCGCCCCGGCCTCCGCCTCACGCAGCACCTGCCGCTCACGCTCGGTGAGGGGATCGCGCTCGCCCCACGCCTCGGCAGCCAGGCCGGGGTCGATGGCCCGTCCACCTGCATGGACACGGCGAATGGCCTCTGCCAGGTCGGAAGCGGGGGCGTCCTTGAGGAGATACCCGCGCGCCCCCACTTCCAGCGCGCGGCGCAGATACCCGGCCCGCGCAAAGGTCGTCACGATGACCACCCGGACCTCCGGGCAACTTTCCCGTAGCCGTTCGGCCAGGTCCAGCCCGCTCAGGCGTGGCATCTCGATATCGGTGATCAGCACATCGGGCCGTAGCTCGCAGGCCAGCTTCAGGGCCGCCTCGCCGTCCGCCGCGGTGCCCACCACGTCCAGGTCGCCTTCCAGTGACAGCAGCGCCGCCAGCGCCCCCAGCACCAGCGCCTGGTCCTCGGCCAGCAGCACGCGGATCACTGGGGCCTCCGGCGCGGCGAAGAAGGCAGAGGGCCAGAAAGGCGTTCGCTCCCGGCTCTCGGCCCGCTGCCCTCTGCGCCCGGGAAGCTGGCAACGAGCCTCGTTCCCGCTGTCCCGTCCCGCGTGAATTCGCCGCCCAGAGCGCGCACCCGTTCGCGCATGGAGGTCAGCCCGGTGCCTTCGGGGGCCGCTCCGCCCACGCCGTCGTCCACGATTTCCAGGCGGGAGTAACCGCCCGCCCGCGTGATGCTCACCCGGCACTCGCTCGCGCGGGCATGGCGGACCACGTTGGTGACCGCCTCGCGCAGCACCATGCTCATGCCGTGTTCGACCTCGGGGGGCAGCGGGCCGGGCTGGCCGCCGTATTCCAGGCGCACGCCCGCCGCGTCCAGCGCCACCTTCGCGCGGGCGAGTTCGGCCTTCAGGCCACTGCCCCGGTAGCCGCTGACTGCCGCACGGACCTCCGAGAGAGCTTCCCGGCTGATGCGTTCCACCTCGCGGATTTCCCCGGCGGCGCGGGCGGGGTCACGTTCGGCCAGCTTGCTTGCCAGTTCGCTCTTGAGCACGATGACCGACAGGGTATGGCCCAGCAGGTCGTGCAGGTCGCGGGCGATGCGTTCGCGTTCGGCGTCGGCGGCCAGGGCTTCCTTTTCGGCCTGCACTTGGGCGAGGCGGTCACTGGTGATCCGCTGACGGTAGCTGGCGTGGTTGGCGTAGGCCGCCACCAGCGTGAAGACCACGTTCGGCACCAGCCAGCCGAGGTCGCCCGTCCCGTACTGCCCGGTCCAGAGCGGCAGGACCATCACCTGGGCGTTCAGAAAGGCCAGCCAGAGCGCCAGCGCGACGCTGCCCTGCATCCCGATCAGGCTGCCGCCGTAGATCAAAAAGGCGCTCGCCGTGCCGCCGATCACGGGGAACAGCAGCAGGTAGGTCAGCAGCGTGTACGCCCACCCGATCAGGGCCCAGCGTTCCGAATGGGGCCGCATGAAGACCCGCCAGTACACCGCCAGGAAGCCCGCCAGGAGGCCCCAGAACAGCGCCGCCTGCGCGGGGGTGCGCGCCTCCCCGAAAAAGCCGATGACCGGAAAGCCCAGGAACATCAGCCACAGCAGCGGGAACACGTCCCAGACGGTGAGTCGCTGTCGGAACACCTTCATGCCTGTCCTCTCTCCCGCCGGGGAGCCGGGAAGCGCCTGCCCCCGGCCCCTCCCGCCCCGCCCTATTCTCCGCGCGCCTCGTCGCGGCGGTAGGCCCACGCGGCGACCAGGGCGAAGACCAGCGTATACCCGGCCAGCCAGACCCAGTGCGGTGCATCGTTTCCCTGCCCCGCGAGCGTATTCCAGCCGATCTGCGCGAGGTGGTAGCTGGGCAGGTAAGGTGCGAGGTTCTGCACGAACTTCGGGAGCTGATCCAGCGGCACGAACAGCCCCGAGCCGAAGGACACCAGCACGCTGATGATCTGGGCGATCACGCTGGCGCTGGTGGGGTTCGCCAGGAAGCCGATGCACAGCCCCAGCGCGATCAGCGACACCATGCCCAGCAGCAGCTTGCCCGCGATCAGGAGGGCCTGCCCGGCGGGCAGGGTCACGCCACCCACGAAGTGCGCGAAGGCGTACAGCAGGGCCAGGCTCAGGGCGCTGAAGAGCAGCGCGGCGATCACCTTGGCCAGCAGATACAGCGGCGCGGGCAACGGCGAAGCGCGCAGCAGCCGCAGCCAGCCCCCGGTGCGCTCGCTGGCGACGGCGGCCCCGAACGAGAACATCGCCAGCGTCAGCAGCGAGTAGGTGCCGAAACTCACCAGGATGTACTGCCCGACATTCACCCCGGCGGCCGTCTTCTCGTGGACGGCGGGCAGACCGAACAGCGCGAAGAACAGGATGGGAAAGCCCAGCGTCGCCAGCGCGAACATCGGATTGCGGGCCAAACGGCGCAGTTCGGCCAGCACGAGCTGGGTGAGGAGCGGCAGCAGGGGCGCGCGGCGGGCGGAGACGGCAGCGGTGGGCGTCAGGGTGGTCATGATGAAATCTCCTCGGGGGGTTCAGGCGAGTCGGGGAGCGCGGGCCGCGTGCAGGACCAGCCAGGCATAGGCCGTCTGGTACGCCACGAACACCAGAAAGAGGGCGGTGGTGAGGGGGCTGCTGCCCGCGAAGCTGGCCGGATCGAAGCCTGCCGCCCCCGTCTGCACCTGCCCGGTCACGAAGGGCCACAGCCGCCACAGCAGCCGCAGCACGAACAGCAGGAACACGCCGCCGCCAATCCAGATGTTGGGCACGTAGCGGGTGGCCTGGCCGTCCGCCCCGAAGTCGAAGCGGGTGTGGTGCGCCGACCAGAAGGCCAGCCCCGCGCCAACCAGTGCGCCCAGCAGCGCCGCGCCGTAGCCCGTGAGCGAATGGGGCGCCAGCAGGATCAGCCCCGCGAGGAGCAGCAGGAGGACCGGGCGGCGGGCCAGACGGCGTCGGCCCCGTTCGTCCAGCGGTTGCGGGGTGGCGAGGCGCTGAAAGCGGCGCAGCAGCACCAGCCCCACCAGGGCCAGCCCCAGCAGCGACGGCAGCAGCGCCGGATGCACGGCGGTCATGCGGGCACCGCCTGCGGGCTGGCCGTCAGGCTCATGAAGGCGTCTTCCAGGCTGGCGCGCGTCACCTCCAGTTCACTGAAGGGCAGACCGGACTGCACCAGCGCCGTGACCAGGGCTTCCGGCGTGCGGGTGGTGAGGGTGGCGTGCCCGCGTGCGTCCACCTCGGCGGCCTCCACACCCGGCAGGTGCCGCAGTTCGGCCAGCACCAGATCGGACGTGAAGCGCACACGCGCGGTGGCGATGCGGGCGCGGAGCTGTTCGGGGGTCCCGTCGGCCAGCAGTCGGCCCGCGTTCATCACCACCACCCGGTCGGCGGTGCGTTCGGCCTCCTCCAGATAGTGCGTGGTGAGCAGGATGGTCTTGCCCGCTTCCTTCATGCGCTCCGCCGCCGCCCAGAAGGCCTGCCGGCTCCCGGCGTCCATGCCGGTCGTCGGCTCGTCCAGGTACAGCACCGCCGGATTCCCGACCACCGCCAGCGCAAAGGCCAGCCGCCGCGCCTGCCCGCCCGACAGCGCCCCGGCCCGGCGATCCGCCAGCGGCAGCAGGTCGGCCAGGGCCAGCGCCTCCTCCACGTCGAGGGGTGCGGGGTACATGCGCGCAAACAGCGTGACGGCCTCGCGCACCTTCAGGGCGGTGGGGAGGGCACTTTCCTGCGGCATGGCCCCCACTTCCGTCCGGGTGCGGCTGTCGCGGGGATCACGCCCCAGCACGCGCACCGTTCCCGCCGTCGGCCGCAGGAGGCCCAGCATCAGCCCGATGGCCGTCGTCTTGCCCGCCCCGTTCGGCCCCAGCAGCGCCGTCAGTTCCCCCGCGTGGAGACTCAGATTCAGGTCGTCCAGCGCCCGCACCCGCCCGAACGTCTTGCTCACGCCGCGCAGTTCAATCGCTTCTCCGTTCATGCCCCCAGCTTGCGCCCCGTCTCCCGGTTGCCCCAGTGCGGCCTGTCAGGGGGGCGGGGTGACAAATGTCAGATGCATAACAGAGGGGGCGACGGCCCTGTTAGACCGCTTTCGCCTGCGTGCGGGTTGCATGACAAGCGGGAACCGGGGAGGCCACCCCTCGACAAGAGGAAAGGGCATTCGCTGCGATCAACAGCGAATGCCCGGAAAGGTGGGGCTCTCTTGACTCACAAGAAGCCTACCAGGAAACGGGTTCAACCGAGGCAGATTCTGGAATGGGTGGCCCTCATCACGGCTATCCTGACCATGCTGAAACTTCTCGTTGAACGGATTCGACTCCTCACCTGAGCTAAAGCCTCCCGTGCGTGCCCGCCGCGTCCAGACTCGCCCAACGGCAAGCCCCCGGCTGCCAGGTCGGGGGTTGCTGCTGACGTCAGCCCTTGCTGCGGGCCGCCTTCACCACCGCGTCGTCGTCACTCAGCTCGATGCCGTACTTTTGGGCGGCGTCGACAATCTTCTGGGCAGCCTGGTGTTTTGCCTCGCCGCTCTCGAAGTCGGTCTGCGAGAAGCGGGCGACGGCGTTTCGCACGTGCGTTTCGTCCTCGATGGGGAGATGCCGCCCGCCCTGCCGGTCGATGTAGGCGAACTGCCGGTCTTTCAACTGCTCGCGCTGCTTGTCGGAGAGTTCACTCATGGTGCCTCCAGCTTGCCGCCTCCGGCTGAGGGCCGGGGCACGGCTGGGTCAAGAAAGGTTCAGCAGGGGGGCGGTTCGCCCGCTAGACTCTGCCCATATGGCCGACCTTGACCGTGTCCGTGAGGCCCTGCGCGCCAGTCTCACCGCCTGGGCGGTGGCGGAGGTGCGGGGGGACCAGGCCCGCGTGACCCTCGCCCCCGCGCCCGATGCGCTCGCCATGCACCTGGAGCGCGTGGACCCGGGGTGGTCGCTGACCTGGGCCTGCGAGAGCGTCGCGCCGCCCGTCGCGCGCGCCCGCCTGAGCGTTCTGGGCGCCACCCGCGAGGGCCTCGCCAGCGGCCACACCTTGCAGGACGCCAAGCTGCGCGCCCTGGCCGACGCCGCGCGCTTCTTCGGCGTGCCCACCCCCACCGAGGCGCAGTGGGTGGAATACGACCCGGAGGAAGGCCCCAACACCGCCGACCTGGACGCCGAGGCCGAAGGAGCCGCCGCGCCCGCCGCCCGCCCCGCGGCCCGACCCCCGGAGCCGCCCCGCGATCCCCAGATGGAAAAGGCCCGCCGCCATATCGAGGACCTGCTGGAGCAGCTCAAGGCGGCGGGCAAGGGCGGCGAGGCGACCCGCGTGCTGCTGCGCGGCTACGGCGAGACGGTGGAGGAAAGCCGCGCCATCTACAAGGAACTCCAGGCGATCCTGAGGGGCTAGGCCAGTGCAGAAGTTCATCGCGGTGGGCGACGTACATGCCGACTGGGCCGGGTTGTGGGCGGCGTTGCGGGCAGCGAGCTGTGCGGACGCCGACCTGCGGCCCACCCCACCGGTGCAGGCCGGGCTGTATCAGGTGGTGCTGATCGGTGACCTGGTCCACCCCAAGAACGAACGCGATTACGCGCGGTTGACCGGCCTGGCCCGCTTCGACCCGCGCAACCCCGATCACCTCTTCCTAGCGGCGCGGGAGCAGGTGAGGCACCTCGAACAGTTGCGCGCCTACCAGGCCGCCGCCCCCCACGCGGTCCACCTCCTGCTGGGCAACCACGACGCCGCCGTGCTGAATCCCCATTATGTGCTGGGGACCAGCAGCGGCCTGATTCACGTGGAGTTCGACCCCGCGCATGGGGGCCTGCACCTGCCCGAACACCTGCGGGCCTGGATGCAGGGCTTTCCCCGCGAGTTGCGCGTCGGGAACGTGCAGTTCGCCCACGTCTCCCCGCTCCCCGCCCACCTGCACTACGACGACCTCTTCTACGCCGACCCCAGCACCAAGCGCTGGTTCCGCGACAGCCCCGAGTACGTGCGGATGGCGGGCCTGAGCTTCGGCGTCTACGGCCATACCCAGCCGGGGGGGGGCGTGCTGCTCGACGAGGCGGCGGGCCTGGCGATGATCGACGCGCTGCACGAGCGCGAGTATCTGGAACTGCTCCTCAATCCCGCGCGGCCGGACCCCGTGCAGGCGGTGCGGGCGGTCCCCTTCTAGCCGGGCGCGGCGGGTCTACAACGGCGCCAGGGCCGCCCCGTGTTCCCGCAGCCAGGCCCGCCAGCGGGTGTGGTCGGGCATCTGGCGGGCGACGTGCGCCCAGTAGCGGGGCGAGTGGTCGAAGACCAGGAGGTGGGCGGCCTCGTGCAGCGCGACGTAGGCGGCAACCTCGCGGGGCGCGCGGCTTAGGGCCCAGTGCAGGCGGATGTCGCCCCCGGCGCTGCAACTGCCCCAGCGGGTGCGGGCCCCCGTCAGCCGCACCTGCCCCAGCCGGTCCCGGGCCCCCAGCGCGTCCGCGTACCCCTCGGTCAGCGCCCGCAGTTCGGGGAGGGCCGCGCGGCGATACCACGCCTCCACCTGCCGGGCCAGGTCCGCCGGGTCGCCGGGCGGCAGATGCACCTCCAGCCCCCGCCGCCCGGCTACGCGCGTGTCCGGGGTCAGGCGCAGGGTGAGCGTCTGCCCGAAGAAGGGCAGCGGCGAGCCGTCGGCCAGCGGGAGGGGCGGGGCCGCCCGCGCCGCGTAGGTGGCGAGGTGCCGTTCGGCCCAGCCCCGTTTGGCCTCCACGAAGTCGGCAATCCGGGCGAGCGGCAGGTGGGCCGGTGCGTAGACCGTGACCGTCCCCGGCTGGACCCGCAGGGTCAGGGTGCGCCGCCGCGCGCTGCGCTTGAGCTGCACGGGAACGCCCCCGACCGTCCAGTGGGGCTGGGGTCGGGGGCGGGCCGGGGCGGACATTCGCCTATAAGAGCGCGTCGGGCCGCGCCGCGGGTGAGTCCTCAGAGCTGGCCGTAGTTCTGGCCGAAGGTGTCGCAGTTGTTGGGGTTGCCGCTCTTGAAGCCGGTCATGAACCAGTGGACCCGCTGCGCGCTGGTGCCGTGGGTGAAGGAGTCGGGCACCACGTAGCCCTGGCCCGCGCGCTGGAGGGTGTCGTCACCGATGGCGGCGGCGGTGTTGACGGCCTCGGTCACGTCCTGCTGCGTCAGGTTGGCGAGGCTGGAGACGTGGTTGCCCCACACGCCCGCGAAGCAGTCGGCCTGGAGTTCCAGGCGCACGCTGTAGCTGTTCGCCTCGGCCTCGCTGCGCGCCTGCCGCTGCGCCCGCTCGACCTGATCCGAGATGCCCAGTTCGTTCTGGACGTGGTGGCCCACCTCGTGCGCGATCACGTAGGAGTAGGCGAAGTCGCCGCCGCCGCCCAGGCGCTGGTTCATCTCGTTGAAGAAGCTGGTGTCGAGGTAGACCTTCTGGTCGAGGGGGCAGTAGAAGGGACCGACCGCGCTGCTGGCCTGCCCGCAGGCGGTGTTCACGTACCCACTGTAGAGGTGCAGCTTGGGCGGCGTATACGTGCGCCCGGCCTGCTGGAAGATGCCCGACCAGACCTGATTGGTGCTGCCCAGAATCCGGTCCACGAAGTCGTAGGTCTGGTCCGGCGCTCCGCTCTGGGTGGGCGCCTGCGTCTGGGTCGTGGGCGTGTTGCCCCCGCCCAGCACCGAGCCGGGGTTGATGCCGAAGAACATCGCGATCAGGGCAATGATCAGGCCACCGATGCCGCCGACCGCGATGCCACCCCCGGGCAGACCGCCGCCCCGGCCATCCTCGACGCCGCCCCCGCTGCTGGGAAGGTTTTTCCAATCCATAGTGCCCCTCGCTCCCTTGTCCGGCCGGATGCCCCGGCCCCTTGACGGTTTGGGGGCATTCTAGGCGCGCGCTCCTGACGCGGTCTTGAGCGAAGCTGCACCAAAGGTCAATGAACAACCGCGCCGCCGGGGGTGGCGGGCGCGGTGGTGTGGAGGCGGGATCAGTCCCCAGCCGGGGCCAGGGTGGGCGCCTCCTCCGGCTGCGGGGGCCGCTGACGCCGCCGCTCGAACTGGTAGAAGACGCTGGGCACCACGTAGAAGGTGAGCAGCGTGGAGGTGATCACCCCGCCCAGAATCACGATCCCCAGGCCCCGGCGGAACTCGGCCCCGCTGCCCTGCCCGAACACCAGCGGGAGGCTGATCACCAGCACGGTCAGGGTGGTCATCAGGATCGGCCGGAAGCGCAGCTCGGCGGCCTCGATCAGCGCCGCGCGCAGGGGCAGCGACCGCATCCGCTCGGTCACGAACTCCAGGTACAGGATCGAATTCTTGGTCGAGAGGCCCAGCAGGATCACCATGCCCAGCACCGTGATCACGTCCAGGTTCACCCGGAAGAGGTGCAGCGTCCACAGCGCCCCCACGATGGCCAGCGGGATGGGCAGCAGCAGATAGACCGGGTAGCGGAACGAATTGAACTGCGACCCCAGCACCAGATACGTGAGCAGCACCGCCAGCACCAGCACGATGGGGCCGTAGAACACCAGATCGCCGGTCAGCCCCGAGCTGCCGAAGGCGCTGGCGTTGCCCAGGGTCACGTTGCCGGTGAGGAGGCCTGCCTGACGGACCTTCTCGATGATCGTCTGCTGGTACGCGAAGGGGTTCACGCCCCCCTTGAGGTTGATGTTCAGCGTGGCGGTGTACGCCTTGTTCAGGCGGCTGAGGGTGGCCGGGGCCTGCCGCAACTGGAAGTTGCCGAGCTGCGCGAGCGGAATGTTCGCCCCGAGAGAGGGCGAGTACACCGTCTGTGACAGCAGGCTCTGCTCGCCCTGCACCTGCGCGGGGTCCAGCCTCACCACGATGTCCACGCTGCGGTCGCCGTCGCGCAGGGTCCCGCCCACCGTGCCGTCGTTGTAGGTCCGCAGGGCCTGGGCCACGTCGCTGGCGCTCAGGCCGCTCCCGGCCAGGCGGCTGGGGTCGGGCACGAAGGTGCGTTCCTGGCGGGTGGCGCTCAGGCTGCTTTCCACGGTCCGGATGTTGGGGTCGGCGGCGAGCAGCCGCAGCACCGCGCGGTTACTCTCGGTCAGCCGCGCCTGGTTCGGCGCGGTCAGCGCGAGGCTGAGGTCGTAGCGCCCGCCGGGGCCGGTCTGCTCGGTCGCCACCCGGACTTCCGCCCCCGGGACAGCCCCGGCGATCTTCGAGAGGTCCCGCGCGTAGCGGGCGGTGAGCGTCTCGATGCCGGGCCGCTGCGCCTTGTCCACCAGGGTCACGGTCAGGTTGGCAGTATTCGCGTTCGTGCCGCCCAGCACGCCGCCCGCGCCCACGCTGGTCTGCACCAGGCTCACCTCGGGCCGCCGCAGGAGATCGGCCTCGACGCGGGCGGTCAGGGCGTTCGTGCGGGCGAGGTCGGTCCCGGCGGGCAGCTCCACGTCCACCGTGAGGATGCCGCTGTCACTCTTCGGCACGAAGGAAAAGCCCACCCCGCGCATCGCCAGCGGCACGCTCAGCAGGAACAGCCCGGCGATCAGCATCACCACCCAGGGCCGCCTCAGGGCCGCGCCTACGCTGCGGGCATAGGCGCGCGCGGTGCCCATCACCGCCCGGTCGGTGAAGCCGTGCAGCGTGCCGGTCAGGGCTTCGAGCAGCGCCAGCAGCACCGTCAGCACGTACCGCACCAGCGTCAGCAGCACCGGCGCGAGGAGGACGGCCAGGACCGCGACCGCCGGAGTCGGGAGGGCCGTCGCCCGGTCCAGGGCCAGCCACCCGGCCGCCCCCGCCAGCGCCAGCAGCAGCAGGCCCGGCAGCGTGCGGACCCCGGCCAGCGCCTCGCGGAAGAAGCGTGGCAGCCGCGTCAGGACGCCCGGCACCTGCCCCCAGCCGAGGGGTTCGGGGTCGCGGGTGTAGGCCATGCGGACGGTGAGGAACAGCAGGCTTTCGAGCCAGCTCATCACGATGGCGGCCGCCAGGCCCAGCCCGAACTGGCTGAAGAACTGGCCCAGGATGCCCGGCATGAAGGAGAGGGGAATCAGCACGGCCAGCAGCGAGAAGGAGGCGGCGGTGACGGCGGAAAAGACCTCGGAGCCGCCCAGCAGCACGCTCCGCAGCAGGCTGTAGCCCATGTCGCGGTACCGCTGCACGTTCTCCGCCACCACGATGGAATCGTCCACCACGATGCCGATAGCGACGATGATCGCCAGCAGCGACACGATGTTGAAGCTGAAGCCCAGCAGGCTGTACAGCAGCGGCGCGGCGCTGATGGAGATGGGAATGGCCAGAATCACGGCGAAGACGGTGTTGAGCCGTCCCAGGAACAGCAGCACGATCACGCCGACCGCCGCGATGGCGAGCAGGAACTCGCGGAAGGTGTCGTGGACGGTCGAGCGCGTCTCGCGGGTGGTGTCGCTGGCGAGCGTGAGCTGGTACCCGGCGGGGAGGGCCTGCGCCTCCATCGCCTGCCGCACGGCGTCCGCGACCGCCACGCTGTTCGTGCCGCTGGCCTTGCGGACGTTCAGGAGCACGGCGGGCTGCCCGTTCACCCGGGCGTAACTGGTCGCGCGGGCGGTCGTGTCGCGCACGCTGGCGACATCCGCCACCCGCAGGCCGGAGGCCGGGTCCACCACGATCCGCTCCACGTCGCTGAGGCTGGTGGGCGTGTTGCGGGTGGAGAAGGCGACCGTGTTCCCCCCCTGCGTGAGGCTCCCGGCGGGCACGTCCAGCGCGGAGGCCTGGATCGCCGCCGTCACCCGCCCGGGCGCGAGGTTGTAGGTCTGGAGCCGGGCGGGGTCGAGCAGCACCTGAATCTGCCGCTCCGGGCCGCCCGACACGCTTACGTCGGCCACGCCGGGCACCCGCTCCAGCCGGGGCACCAGCGTGTCCTCGGCGTAGGTGGTCACGTCGGCGGCGTGGGCGGGGCCGCCCAGCAGCGCCAGCGTCAGGATCGGCGTGGCGTTGGGATCGAACTTCTGCACGACCGGGGCGTCCGCACCTTCCGGCAGGGTCGCCCGGATCGCCGCCACCGCCTGCGACACGCTGTTGGCCGCCGAGTCGATATTGGTCTTGTCCGCGAAAGTGATCACGACCGCCGACTGGCCGCTCACGGAGGTGGTGTTGATGTCCACCACGCCGCCCAGCGTGCTGACTGCGTCCTCGATCCGGCGGCTCACCTCGCGGTCCACCTGATCGGGCGTCGCACCGGGGTAAGAGGTGCTGACGGCCAGCACCGGCACCTCGAAGTTGGGCAGCAGTTCCACGCCCAGCCGGGTGGCCGCGATCAGCCCGAACAGCACCGCCATCACGAAGATGCCGATGGAAAAGACGTAGTTGCGGACGCTGAAGCGCACGGCGGGATGCACGGCGGGTTCGGGCGTGCCGTCCGGCAGCTTGCCCCGTGGGGCGCTGAATTCCGGCGGGTCGTGCGTGCTCATGAGGCTCCTCCGCCCGCGCTCTCGCGGATGCTCGCGCCGTCTTGCAGGCTGGCGGGGACGGGCGAGATCACGTGCGCCCCGGCGTCCAGCCCGCGCACCGCCACCCGCCCCTGCGACTCCGCCACGACCGTGACGGGAACGCGGCGGGCCACGCCGTCCTCGGCCACGTACACGGCGTTCTCACCGCCGTCCACCTGGATGGCGGCGGTGGGGACCAGCACGCCGCCGCCCAGCACGGTGCGGTAGCGGACCTGCGCGGTCCCGCCTACCGGAAGGTTCTTGCCCCCCTGCACGCGGGCCGTGACGGGGACCAGCCGGTCCTTGCCCGCCACACCGCTGGCGTCCTGCACAGTGGCGACGTAGTTCGCGCCCCCGTAGCTCAGGGTGAGTTCGGTTCCCGGGACCAGCGTGGCCGTGTCCCCCGGCGTCACGCTGAAGGTGGCCTTGAGGCTCCCCTCGTCCACCAGACGGAAGACCGGGCTGCCCTGCCCGGCGAATTCGCCCTCCTCCACTGCGAGGGAGGCGATCACGCCCGCGAAGGGTGCGCGCACCTGCGTCCGGGCCAGGTTCTCCTCGGCCTGCTGCACGCCCGCCTGCGCCTGGTCCAGTTGCACCTGGAGGAGCGCGAGGCTGCCCTGCCCGCCCTTCCCGTTCTGCGCGAGGTTGTTGCGGGCCTGCGCGAGCTGGCTTTCCGCCTGCGCCTGCGCGCTGCGCGCGGCGGTGAGGTCAGCCTGGCTGATGCCGCCCAGGGCGTAGAGGCTCGCGGCGCTCGCGGCGTCCTGCCGGGCCTTCTGGAGGTTCGCCTGGGCAGCCTGCAGGGCGGCCTGGAGCGAGCCGCTCGCCTGCCCGGTGTTCGTGCGGGTCTGGTCGAGGTTGATCTGGGCCTGCCGCACCTGGAGGCGGGCATTGTCCAGCGCCTGCCGCTGCTGCGTGTCGTCCAGTTGCACCACCACCTGCCCGGCGCGGACGTGTTCGCCCTCCTGCGCCAGCACCTTTGTGACGGTGCCGCCCGTCTGCGCGGCCACCTGGCTGTCGCGGTCGGCCCCCAGCGTGGCGGCGGCGGTGCGCTGCACGGTCAGCGTCCCGGCCCGCGCGGGGACGGTCTGCACAGCCAGCGCGGTGGTCTTGGCGGGCGCGGCGTCGAGGTTGTTCTGGGTGGCGGTCGTCGTCTTGGTCGTGCTCTGTCCCGCCGTCTTCCCGCCGCCCGGCGAGCAGGCCGCCAGCAGCAGGAGCAGGGTGAGGGGCAGGGCCGCCCGCAAGGGAGAACGGTTCATCCGCCTCACCCCACCAGTCCGGTCACGTCGTTGCCCGACGCGGCGGAGAGCGCGGCCAGCGCGCGCCAGAGGTTGTCCTGGGCCTGCGTCACGCCGAAGCTGGCCTGCTGCGCCTGCACCTGCGCCTGCTGGACCTCGACGGCGGCGGCGGTCCCGGCCTTGAGGCGGGCCTGCGCCTGCGTGAGGGTGGTCTGGGCGTTGGCCGCCTGCTGCCGCGCGAGGTCCACCTTCTGCTGCGCGTCCTGCACCGCGCGGTAGGCGTCGCGGACCTGGGTACTCGCGCCGCGCTGGGCGCCCTCCAGGTCACGCCGGGCATTGGCGAGCGCGGTTTGCGCGTCCTGCAAGGTGCGCGCCGGGGTGTAGTCGTTGTCGGAAATACGGACCTGAAGGGCCGCGAACTCGGCCCCCTGCGCGGCCTGCACCAGCGTGGGCAGGCGTTTTTCCAGCCCGTTCTGGAGGCCCGCCAGGGTCACGCTCAGCTTGGGCGGCCCGGGAGGCGCGGCGAGCTTCAGGTCCGTTCCGACATTCAGGCCCAGCGTCCGGGCGAGTTGCGCTTCCAGCACCGGGAGTTGCGCGCGGGCGTCCGCAAGTTCCTGGCGGTTCTGGTTCAGGCTGGTCTGGGCGCGGTTCACGTCGAGTGGGGTGGCGACCCGGGCCCTCAGGCGGGCCTGGGCAATCTGGAGATTGCGCTCGTCCAGCGCCACCTGCGCCTCGTTCAGCGTGATGCGTCCGGCGGCCTCGTAAGCGGCCATGTACTGCGTGATGACGGTCTGCGCGACGTTCATCTTGGTGCCCGCCAGCGTCGCGTCCGCCGCCGCTGCCCCCTGCTGCGCCTGGGTGAGCGTCGTGATGATGGCGCTGGGGTCGGCCTGGGTGGCCTTGAGGGTCGCCTGCGCTTTCTGGAGGTTCGCGCGGGCGGTCGTCACGTCCGGGCCGCTGGCGAGCGCGCGGCTGACGGCGTCCGGCAACGTGAGGCTCACCGTCTGCGCGGCGGCGAGGGGAGCGGCAAGGGTCAGGGCCAGCGTGAGGGTGAATCGCTTCATGGACGGGCCTCCGGGGCGGGTGGGGTCGGGAGCGTGGGGGTCAGGAGGGTGGGATCGAGTTCCGTCGTCGCCTGGCTCAAATGCAACGAGGCGAGGTAGGCCTGAACGGTGGCGTTGTCCACCGCGAGCTGCGCCTGCGCGACGTTCCACTGGGCCGCCTGCACGTCCAGCTCGGTGGCGAGTCCCGCCGCGAGCCGGGCCTGCGTGGTGGCGAGGGCCGCCTGGGCGCGGGTGAGGGCCGCGCTCTGGCTGGCGAGGGTGTCCAGGGCCGTCTGAAGGTCGCCGGAGCGTTGCCGCACCTCCAGATCCACGCTCTGCCGGGCGTTGTCCAGCGCCACCTGCGCCAGTTGCTCCCCCACCTGCGCGGAGGCGAGCGCGGTCCCCTTCCCCCCGCCGACCACCGGAAAGCTGCCGCTGAGGCTGAGAGCTACCCCGCTGGGTTGCTCGCCGGGGTCGCGCAGCGGCAGGCTGACCTGCCCGGCCAGCACGCCCGTCTTCACGTTCAGGCTGCCGCCCACCGTGCGGCCCGCCGTGGTCTGGGTGGTCCCCAGTTGCCCGTACTGCACGCTGGCGGTGAGGTCGGGCAGCCGCGCATCCCGTTGCGCGGCCCGCACCTGCGCCTGCGCGTCCGCGAGGTCGTTCTGCGCGCGGGCCACCTCCGGGCGGGCGGTCAGGGCGCGGGCAATCAGCGCGTCCAGCGGGCCGGGGTCACGCGGCGCGGCGGGGAGGGGACCGAAGGCGGCCGCGTCGGTGGGCAGCGTGACGGCCTGGCCCAGCAGGTTCGCCAGCCCCCGCGCCGCGAGGTCCACGTTCGCCCGGGCCTGCCGCTGCGCCGCCTGGGCGTCCGCCACGGCATCCCGCGGGGCCAGCAGGCCCTCCTCGGTCAGCACGCCCGCCGCGCGCTGCGCCTCCGCGATGGCCAGTTGCCGCTGACCCAGCGCGAGTTGCGCGTCCGCCAGCGCGAGGTTCGCCGCCGCATTCCGCGCCGCGTAGTACGCCTGGACCGCATTCACGGCGAGGTTCTGCCGCGTGGCCCGCAGGTCGGCGGCGGCGCGGTCCAGGGCACGTTCGGCGCTGCGGACCGCCTCCAGCGCGGGTGACCAGGGCAGCACGCTGACCGAGGCCTGCGCGGTCACGGTGGTGTTCAGCGTCAGGTCACCCGAGGACAGGGGAACCTTGACCGCGCTCGCGTCGGCCCCCACGGTGACGTTCAGCCCGGCGCGGGCACGCGCGCTGTCCAGCGCCAGCGCCGCGCTGCGGTACTGAAGGTCGGCGCTGCGCCAGCCGGGGCCGGACCGCAGCCGCGTCAGCGTGTCCGCCAGAGTGAGAGGGGCAGCACTCGCCGGGGCGGGCGCGCTCTGCACGGTGGGAGAGGCCGTCTGGGCTGCCGCGTCCGGCGAGGCCAGGAGCGCCAGCGAGAGCAGCAGGAGAAAGGAAGGTGGGGAACGCAAGAAACACCTCGGGCGAGCAGCGTGAGAAGGGATGGGTGAGTCACGACTTACTTACCTGCTGAAGTACGAGAGTTTGGCGTCAAGGTTCCAGCCCCGGCCACAGCACGTCCAGCAGGCCGCGCACGAAGCGTCCGGCGTCCAGCGGTTCGCGGCCCGCCTCGGGCGTCATCAGTTCGCGGTGGACATAGTGCGTCAGGGTGCCCATCAGGGTCAGGGCGGTCACGTCGGCGTCGATGGGCCGAACCCGCCCCAGCGCGACCTCGGCGCGGAGGTAGGCGGCCAGGGCGTCGGCGTCGTGGCGGATGGGATTCCCGAGGCGTTCGAGCATCGGGTTGTGGGCGGGGGCGTGTCCGCGCGAGAAGATCAGCATCAGGTTCGGCACGATCCGGGCGGCGGTGTCCAGAAAACGCAGCGCGGCCCGTTCCAGATTGCGCCGCACGTCGCCCACACCGACCAGCCCGGACAATTCCTCGCGCCAGGCAGCGTAGTCGCGCAGGCCCACCGCCTCCTCGAACAGGTCCTCCTTGGTGGCGAAGCGTTTGAAGAGCGTCCCTTCCGAGATTCCCGCCCGGCGGGCGATCTCGGCGGTCGTCGCGGAAAAGCCCTGCTCCAGAAAGGCCGCCCGGGCCGCCTCCACGATCTGCTCATCGGTGATGGTGCGGGGACGGGGCATAAGTGAGGGGATACTCGCTTATTCGGGCGAGTGGCAAGGTAACTTTGTCCTGCTTCCTGCTAGACGGGAGGACTACGCCTCAAAAAGAGGTGAGCGCCAGTGTTGAAGTCACTGGCGCTCGGAAAGGTGGTGCTCTCTTGAACCACAAGAAGCCTACCAGAAAAAGGATGCGGGTTCAGCCAAAGCCGAATGGCTGGCGGCCATCGTCGCCCTCCTGAAGGCTCTGAAGCTGCTGGTTGAACTTCTTCACCTGATCCTCGCCCGCGCTGAGCCTCTCGTGCGCCCCCCGCGCGTCCGCCCCGAAGAAGACCCCCGGCCCCGGCTGGGGGTTTTGCCTTGTCGGCGGACCGAGGGACGTTTCCCCGAGCCACTCACCACTCACCACACCCCACTCACCGCTTTTCCAGTGCCAGCTCCACCAGCCGCGTCACCAGTTCGCTGTAGCTCAGGCCCGCCGCCTCGAAGAGCTTGGGGTACATGCTGGTGGTGGTGAAGCCGGGCATGGTGTTGACCTCGTTCAGCAAGAGGTCGCCCGTCCGTTCGTCGTAGAAGAAGTCCACGCGGGCCAGCCCGGCACAGTCCAGCGCGCGGAAGGCGGTCAGGGCCAGCGTCCGCACGCGCTCGGCAATCTCACCCGGCAGCGGCGCGGGGATGTGCATGGTCGCGCGGCCCTCGGTGTATTTCGTCTCGTAGTCGTAGAAGTCGGCTTCGAAGCGCAGTTCACCGACCGGGCTGGCGATGGGGGCGTCGTTGCCCAGGATGCCCACTTCCAGCTCGCGGGGCTTGTGGGCGGCCACCGCTTCCAGAATCACCCGGCGGTCCAGGCTGAAGGCGAGGTCGAGGGCGCGTTCCAGTTCGCCGGGATGATTCACCTTGCTGATGCCCACGCTCGAACCCAGGTTGGCGGGCTTCACGAACAGGGGATAACCCAGCTCATGAGCGCGGTCGCAGACCTCCTCGGGGCGGTCGTGCCACTCGCGGCGCACGGCGAGGCGCCAGGCGACCTGCGGAATCCCGGCCGAGGCCAGCACCTGCTTGGTCATCACCTTGTCCATGCTGACCGCCGACCCCAGCACGCCCGACCCCACGAAGGGAATTCCGGCCAGTGTCAAGAGGCCCTGGATGGTGCCGTCCTCGCCCATCGGGCCGTGCAGCAGCGGAAAGACCGCGTCGTAGCCCTCGGCGCTGGCCGCGCGGTGCAGCACCAGATCGCCGCCGCGCTGGGCTTCCCCTGTTTCCAGCGCGCGCTGCGTGTCGCCGGGCGGCAGCCAGCGGCCCTGGGGACTGATCACCACGGGCGTCACGTCGAACTGATCGCGGGGCAGCGCGCGCAGCACACTGCGGGCACTCCTCAGGCTGACTTCATGCTCGCCGGACTGTCCGCCCGCCAGCAGCAGGATGCGCTTCTTCACGCTGGGCAGTATGACACTCCCGGTACTCAAGAGGCTCATCAGGAGCATCAAGTGCAGCGCCAACTGCGATCTAGACTTCTTTTAGCTCTTGCCGAACTCTCACACCCAATGCTCAGCCTACGCTATGATGCCTAGCGTTTAACCACATCCCGGTGCCGTTCCCTTCGCAGCCAAGGTTGCGTAGCGGCAGCACCCCAGCCCAGGAGGCGCAATGAAGAAAATTGCTCTGCTCAGCACCCTGCTTCTCGCTGGCGCGGCCTTTGCCGCCGCCCCCAAGGACACGCTGGTCGTGCAGGAGTCTGCCGACATCCCCACCCTCGACCCCGGCGCGACCTATGACACGGCCTCGGGTTCGGTCGTGGAGAACATCTACGAGACGCTGCTGACCTACAAGGGGAGCAGCCTGCGCGACCTGGAGCCGCTGCTGGCGACCAAGTGGACCATCAGCAACGGCGGCAAGACCTACACCTTCGACCTGCGCAAGAACGTCAAGTTCCACTCCGGGAACCCCTTCACCTGCGCCGACGCCGAGTACACCTTCCAGCGCAACCTGGTGACCAACGCCGCCGAGTCGGGCAACTGGTTCCTGTCCGACAGCCTGCTGGGCACCCCCAGCAACGCCAACGACGACAAGAGCATCACCTGGGCCAAGATCAACAATGCGGTCCAGTGCAACAGCCAGGGCCAGCTCGTCTTCAACCTGCCCAAGCCCGACCCGGCCTTCCTGGCCAAGCTGGCCTTTGCTGGGCAGAGCATCGTGGACAAGAACTGGGCCACCAAGCTGGGCGAGTGGAGCGGTACCGAGGCCGACTGGAAGAACTGGGTGGGCAAGGACCTCCAGGGCAGCAAGCTGAACGCGCAGCCCAGCGGCACCGGCGCCTACCGCCTGGTCCGCAAGGACGCCAACGCCGTCCTGGCCCAGGCCTTCGACGGCTACTGGGGCCAGAAGCCCGCGATCAAGAACGTGATCATCCAGAAGGTGCCCGAGCTGGCCGCCCGCCAGCAGGCCTTTTTGCGCGGTGACGCCGACCTGATCGAGGCGGGCACCCGCGCCAACATTGAGGAGCAGCTCAAGGGCAAGCCCGGTGTGGTGGTCGTGGACGGCCTGCCCAACACCACCGCCACCGCCGTCTTCATGAACGAGAACATCAAGGACCCCGCGCGCCTGGGCAGCGGCAAGCTGGACGGGCAGGGCATTCCCGCCAACTTCTTCAGCGACGTGAACGTGCGCCGCGGCTTCGCCTACGCCTTCAACTACGCCCAGTACATCAGCGACGTGCTGAAGGGCAAGGGCAAGCAGCGCACCATGCTGCTGCCCGACTCCTTCCCCGGCTATGACCCCAAGGTCAAGACCTACAAGTACGACCCGGCCCAGGCCAAGGCGTACTTCCAGCGCGCCTGGGGCGGCCAGCTCTGGAAGAACGGCTTCACCCTGAACGTGGCGTACCGTGCGGGCAGCGTGGGCGCGCAGACCGCGATGGAAATCCTGAAGAAGAACATCGAGGCGCTGAATCCCAAGTTCCGCGTGAACATCCAGGCCAAGGAGTGGTCGGCCATGCTGAACGACTCCAAGGCGGGCAAGGAACCGATGATCATCATCGGCTGGGCGCCGGACTACGCCGACCCCGACAACTTCATGTACACCTTCTACTCCAGCAACGGGTACTACTATCCCCGCAGCAACTGGAAGGACGCCACGGTGGACAAGTGGCTGGATCAGGCCCGCGTCACCACCAACACTGCCGAGCGCAACCGCCTCTACAGCCTGGTGGGCCAGCGTGCCTACGAGCAGTCCCCCTTCGTTCTGGTGCCCGCGGGCATCGGCCTGAACGTGGAGCGCAGCAACCTGGTCGGCGCGACTGCCCAGACCTTCAACCCCATGATCTCCTTCAGCTACACCGGCACCTTCTGGAAGGACCTCAGCAAGAAGTAACCTGAGGCAAGCGCGGCGGGGGGGCGATCAGGGCCTCCCCGCCCGTCTATGACGCTGTCGGTGACGGCTTTCTTGCCGGAACCTCACCCGCTTTCATCATCGGCGCCCGCTTTGCGAGCAAAATCAGACGAACTTCCTGTAGGGTTCGTCTAGAGGTTTCTCATGCTCAATTTCATCATCCGCCGCCTCCTTCAGATCCCGCTGGTCATGCTGGTGCTGTCGATTCTGATTGTGGCCCTCACCATGTTGCTCACGCCTGCCCAGCGTGCGGCGGGCTATATCCGCAGCGAACAGCAGGCGGCGCAACTGGAACGCATCATTCGTGACCGGGGACTGGACCAGCCTTTCCCGGTGCAGTACGGCAAGTGGCTCAGCAGCACGCTGCACGGCGACCTGGGCTTTTCCAAGGCCAGCGGCCAGCCGGTGCTGGACACCATCAAGGCACGCCTGCCCAACACCATCGAGCTGTCCCTGGTCACCGCCATCCCCATCATCCTGCTCGGCGTCTGGCTGGGCACCCTCAGCGCGCTGCACAAGGATAAGTTTCTGGATCAGGTGTTGCGGGTCTTCGCGGTGCTGGGCTACAGCCTCCCGTCCTTCGTGCTGGGGATCGTGTTGCTGGCCGTGTTCTACGGCTATCTGGGCTGGTTGCCGGGGGCTGGGCAACTGGAGGTCATCAACCAGTTCTCGGTCGGGGACCTCAAGCGCTACACCGGGATGCTGGGGATCGACGCGCTGCTCAATGGCCGCTTCGACATCGCGCTCGACGTGTTCCGGCATTTGGTCCTGCCCGCGCTGACACTAATCATCATCCTGAGCGCCACCATCCTCAAGGTGATGCGCAACAGCCTGCTCGAAGCCCTGAGCAGTGACTACGTCCGGACGGCCCGCGCCAAGGGCCTGCCTGACCGGACCGTGAACCTCAAGCACGCGCGGCGCAACGCCCTGCTGTCGGTGATCACGCTGGGCGGCTTTTTGATCATCGGGCTGCTGGGCGGCTCGGTGATCACCGAGACGATCTTTGCCTACCCCGGAGTCGGGCAGTGGGTGGTCCAGTCGGCGGGGCAGCTCGATATTCCGGCCGTGCTGGGCTTCGCGCTGCTGTCGGCGCTGGTCGTGGTGGTGGTCAGTACCGTGACCGACATCCTGTACGGGGTCGTTGATCCCCGAGTGAGGTTTGACTGATGACGACGATCAGTGCTCCCCCCCAGCGCCGCGAAAGCCGCGTCAAGGGCCTCCTGACCTCGCGGCCAGTGATGAAGCTGCGCCGCAACAAGCTGGCCATGTTCGGGCTGGTGATCGTGCTGGTGTTTGTCCTGATCGCGTTCTTCGCGCCCTTCATCGCCCGGCCCTCCACCGAGGCGGGCGGCAACTGCCTGCGCGACCTGAATCTCAGCAGTCCCACCCAGATTTACAACCCGGCCAATTCCGGGTTCTGGCGGGCACTCTTCGCCGCCCCGCCCAGTTGCTACTCCATCGAGCGCGAGAGCTTCGCGCCCAACCCCACGCCCCCCAGCGCGCAGGCCTACTTCGGCACCAGCCAGGGCTACGACATCTTCTACGGCCTGATCTGGGGCACCCGCACGATGTTCAAGCTGGCCCTGATCATCGTGAGCATCACGCTGGTGGTGGGCATCGTCATCGGCGCGATCAGCGGCTTCTACGGTGGCTGGATCGACAACCTGATCCAGCGGTTCATCGACGTGATCTTCGCCCTGCCGGGCCTGGTGCTCACCATCATCCTGGTGACGTTCCTGCGCGCCCGCAATCCCGGGGTGGACCCCCTCTTCCCGATCATCGTCGCCTACACGGTGGCGGGCTGGGCCAGTTACGCCCGCATCGTGCGTGGCGAGGTGCTGCGGACCCGGCAACTGGAGTACGTGGACGCGGCCCGCTCGCTGGGCGCCCGCGACTGGCGGCTGATCCTGAAACACGTGGTTCCCAACAGCCTCGCCAGCGTCATCACCATCGCGGTGCTGGACCTGGGCACCATTCCGCTCAGCGTGGCCGCGCTGTCCTTCCTGGGGCTGGGCTTCCCCACCGGCTACGCCGAATGGGGCCAGCTCGTGGACTTCGCCCGCGCCTGGCTGCAACCCCAGTTCTGGTGGGTGATGGTCTACCCGGCGGCCTTTATCATCCTGTTCAGCCTGGGCTTCAACCTCTTCGGTGACGCCCTGCGCGACGCCTACGACCCCAAGAGCCGCTGAAGTTCTCCCCATACGTCCCCGCCCCTCCCGGCGGGGGCGTTCTCATTCTGTCCCGCGTGCCCACACCAGCAGGTCACCGTCCTCCTCGTCCCAGGCGGTGCCGACCCTGGAAAAGCCCAGTTTTTCCAGCACGCGCCCGCTGGCCGGATTGGTGATGGCGGTCTGGGCGGTCACGCGCCGCACGTCGGGCCGGGCGAGCAGGGCCGCCACGAGGGCGCTGACCGCCTCTGTGGCGTAACCCTGATTCCAGACCTCGGGGTTCAGACCGTAGCCGATCTCCTGGTCGCCGTGCGCGTCCGGCGTGCCCTTCGCGCCCATCTGGCCGACGGCGGTGAGGGTGGCCCGCTCGACCAGGGTGGCGCTCCAGGCCTCCTTCCCGGGGTTGAAATCGGCCAGCCGCCGGGGAAACAGGGGCAGGAGGTCGCCGGGCCAGGCGGGCGGGTAGCTGACGGTGAGGGGTCCCTGCGGCGTGGGCACCGCCGCGCGGAAGGTGTCGCGGGCCAGGCGCGTCTCGATCACCTCGCGCGTGAGAGGCACCAGCAGCAGGCGGTGGGTTTCGGCGTACATGTGCCCAGGCTAAAGGGCGCGCGGGGGAGGCGCCTTCGCCAAATGGCGGAGGCCGGGTTAGCCCGTTCGGGCCGTGGCCGCCTTCACCCAGCCGGGCACGCTGGCCCAGGCGGCGGCGCAGGCCAGGGCCGCCACCAGCCACAGGAGGGCGAGGGCCAGGGGCTGGGCCAGGAACACGCAGCCCAGCAGAAAGGGCGCGGCGGGGGCGGCGGCGGCCTGGATCGCGGCGGTCAGGGCCGCGCGCGAAGGGGGCTGGACCGGCTGGCGGGCCGCGCGGTGGGCCAGGCGCAGGGCCGCCAGCGCCAGCAATGCCGCGAGCAGCGCCAGCGCCGCCACCCAGGGAAAGGGCAGCGGCGCGGGCTTGGTGAGCAGGTACAGCCCCCCCAACGGCAGCCCCGGCAGCGCGAGCGCCAGCAGGGCCACGGCCTGTGCCCGCCGCGCCGCCCGGGTCAGGTCGGCCGGGGTTCCGGCACGCAGTTCGCGGGCGAAGGTGTCAAGCATCGCTGGGCAGCGGGGCGAGCGGCTGAACGCTGGCGGGAACGCCGCCCACCTCCACCGCGTCTCCCGGCACGAGTTCCTTCCGCAGCCGCGCGAGGCTCAGGCCCCCCGCGTGCAGGCCCGCCTGACCGACGATCTTGCCGCCCCGCGTCACCTCGGCGCGGTCGGGGAGGCCCTCCCCGCTCAGGCGCGCGAGGTGGTAACGGGCGTTGCCGCGCGCCTCCAGCCGCGCCATGATCTCCTGACCCACATAGCAGCCCTTGCGGTAGCTGATGGCGGGGAGCGGCCCGCCCACGTCCAGCCCGACCTCCTGCGGCAACGTGCCGACAAAGCCGTCCCGCGTCACGTCGGGGATGCCCGCCTGCACGCGCGCGGCGTCCAGCCTGGCGAGCGGCACTTCCTCGCCGCCCAGCACCGCCAGCACCTCCGCCTCCTGACGGGCGAGGTAGTGCAGGTCGGTGCCCGATTCGCCGGTGCGGTTCACGCGGCCCGCCAGGACGGTGGCCCCGCCCAGCTCGAAGGTCTGGGCGTCTCCGCCCTCCGCGTTCCAGCCGGGTACACTCTGCCCGCCCCAGACATGGACGGTCCGCAGGTCCTCCGTCACATCCTGCACCTCGACCTGATCGAAGATGATGTAGCGCCGCAGCCGCGCGGCGAGGTCCCCCGCCTGTCCGGCGTCCAGGTGCAGGTACACGTCGCCCGGGCGCTTGTAGGCCCGCGCGAAGAACTCGATCTGCCCGCGCACGTTCAGGAAAGTGCAGGCCACCAGACCGGGTGTCGGCGCGCCGCGCAGATCGTTGGTCATCTGCCCCTGCACGAAGTCCACGCGGTCTGCGCCGGTCAGCCGCAGGGCGCTCGAAGGAATGCGGGTCCACATGAGGGGCAGGGTACGGGAAAAGGGGGAGGGGGTTGGTGGTACGCGGTACGCGCGGGGGTCGGGCACTGCTCCCCGCTCGCTCAGTCGCTCGCCAGCGCCAGCTCCCGCCGTCCCAGTTGCGCCTCGCGGGTGAGGTGCCAGCGGGAGAGGTCGGAGGCGGCCTCGCGGATGATCGCCCCCGCGTGGGGGAGGGCGGCGCGGCGGCTTTGCAGGTTGCGGCTGACGATGGCGGTGAGGTCGTCGAGGTTGTAGAGGTGCGCGCCGGGCACCGTCCCGATGTCGGGGTCGAGGATGCGCGGCACACTGATGTCGATCAGGAACATCGGGCGCTCGGGGCGGCCCGCGAGTGCGGCGCGCACCCCCTCACCGTGCAGGACGTAATGCGGGGCGGCGCTGGAGGCGATCACCACGTCGGCCTCGGGCAGCGCCTCGTGGAGATACTCGGCGGCGCAGACGCGGCCCCCCAGCTTGTCGGCAAGTTGCCGGGCGCGCGCCTCGGTGCGGTTCACCACGATCACGTCCTGCACGCCCGCCGCCCGCAGGTGCGTGAGGGTGAGTTCGGCCGTCTCGCCCGCGCCCAGGATCAGGGCGGTCCGCCGGGTGAGGTCGCCCAGTGCGGTCTGCGCGAGTTCGACGGCGGCGCTCGACACGCTGACCACCTTGTCGCTGAGGCCGGTTTCGCTGCGGACGCGCTTTCCGGCCGCCAGCGCCCCCTGCGCGACCTTGTTCAGCAGCGTGCCGGAGAGGCCGCGGGCGCGCGCCGCCTGCCAGGCCCGCTTGACCTGCCCCTGAATCTGCGTCTCCCCGATTACCAGGCTGTCCAGGCCCGCCGCCACCCGGTAGAGGTGCATGACGGCGGCCTCGCCCCGGTGGACGTACAGGTGCCCGTCGAGGGCGTGGCCCCAGGCCCCCTCGAAGGCGCTGATGGCGTCACCCTCGATCCCCGCCAGATACACCTCGGTGCGGTTGCAGGTGGCGAGCAGCATCACCTCGCGGGCGTGGCGGGACAGGTGGTCGAGAATCGCTCCCTCGTCCCCGGCCCGCACGGCGGCCCGCTCGCGCACCTCGACCGGGGCGGTCTGGTGGTTCAGGCCGACCACCGCGAAGTCCAGCGGCGCGGGCGGCGGCACCTGCGGCTGCGCGAGAAAGGCGCGGGCGGTCGGGCAGGCCAGGGTCATGCGGCTCCTCCGACCTGGGCGGGCAGGCCCAGCGCCGCGCGGATGTCGGCGCGCAGGCCCGCGAGTTCGTGTTCCCGTTCGGCAGGCGCGAGGGTCAGCGCGCGTTCGCGCCGGGCGGCCCAGGCCTTCACGGTGCCTTCCTGGGGCAGCAGCGCCCCGGCCCGCTCCACGAGGGCCTGCGCGAGCAGCGGCAGCTCCCGCCCGCTGCTCACCGCGACCTGCACGCCGCCGCGCCGGACCAGCGCCGGGAACCGCAGGGTGCCGCGCGCCGCGTCGCCCGCGTGGTTGACCAGCGCACCGACCGCGCGGGCATCGGCGGTCACCGCGTCGTTCACCTCCGCGCGGTCCGTCGCCGCGACGACCAGCCGGACGCCCCGCACGTCGGCCGGGGTGTAGGGGCGGCGCTCGACCTGGACGGGCAGCGCGGCGAAGTCGGGGTGCAGTTCGGGCGCGACGACCGTGACGTGCAGGCCTGCTTCCAGCAGCGTGCGGGTGCGGCGCAGCGCGACCGGGCCCCCCCCGACCACCAGCGCCGCCTCACCGCGCAGATCGAGGAAGGCCGCCAGACTCATGGGGCGCAGCATACCGCGCTTCCGCCGGGGCGGGCGTCCCCGACTGAACGGTAAGAAACACGGCCAGGACGGTCTTCTTGGGGAAGCGGTGCGGCGGCTCAGCGTTCCCGTCCGGCCCCGACGCCGCCGCTCGGCTGGGCCGGGAACAGCTTCAGGAAGGCCCGGACCACCGCCGGGTCGAACTGCTGGCCCGCCTCGGCGCGGATCAGGGCCAGCGCCTCGGGGACGCTGCGGGCCGCGTGGTAGGGCCGGGCGTGGGTCAGGGCGTCGAACACGTCCACCACCGCGAAAATGCGGGCCAGCAGTGGAACCGCCTCGCCCTGGAGGCCGTCGGGGTAGCCCCGGCCGTCCCAGCGTTCGTGGTGTGAGCGGATCACGGCCAGCGCGTCCGGGGGCACGGTCGGGACGTGCCGCACCAGGGCCTCGCCGGTCAGGACATGTTCCTGCATCAGCGTCCACTCGGCGGGGTCCAGCGGGCCAGGCTTGAGCAGCACGTCGTCGGGCACGCTGAGCTTGCCGACATCGTGCAGGTAGGCCCCCTGGCGCAGGGCGTCCAGGCTCTCCTCCTCCAGCCCCAGCGCGCACCCCAGCCGCTCGGCGAGCGCCACCGTGCGGCCGGTATGCCCCTGCGTCTCGTAGTCGCGGGCCTCCAGCGCGAGGCCCAGGGCCAGCAGGACCCCCTCGCGGGTCGCGGCGGCGCGGGCCGCCTGGTAGATGCGTTCCAGGGTGACGGTCCCGGCGTTGGCGAAGGTCGCCAGCAGCGTCTCCTCCCGCAGCGTGAAGTCCGGCGCGATCCGCCCGACCGTCAGGACCCCCAGCAGGCGCCCGGCCGCCGTCCGCAGCGGCGCGAAGAGGGCCGACTGCCGGGGTGAGCCGGGCAGCAGGACCGCCTCGGGCGGCAGGGTGTCCCGGTGCACGTGCAGCACCGGCTCCGCCGACAGCGCCGCCCGCCAGGACAGCCCCCGCCCACGCGGCAGCACCACCCCCAGCTCCGCCGCGTGCTCGCCCGCCTGGGTGGTCACCCGCAGCGCGTTCTGCTCGCGCCGGTAACGCAGGAACAGCGCGTAGCGGGTCTTCAGCAGCCTCACGCTGAACGTGGTCAGCGTCTCCTCGACCTCGGGGGCCGACTGCGTGGCGAGCAGCGCCCCGCTCAGTTCCAGCAGCGCGTTGAGGTCGGCCTGCTCGGCGGCGTTCACGGCCCCACTCCGCTGGCGGGCAGGGAGGACCGGGCATGGTGCAGCCACATGCGCGCAGCGTGACACGCCGGGCCGGTCCTTGCCTATGGCCAGCCGGGCCGGGCCAGGGTTTGAACCGGGTTCAAGGTGCGGCGGGCGACGTGACCGCTTCGCTGGCCTGCGCGGCGGCGTCGGCCAGAGCTTCCAGCGTCGCCTCCTGCGCGACGGTCACGCGGGTGAATCCGGCGGCGCGCGCGGCCTCGGCGGTCTGCGGCCCCATCGCGGCGACCGGGAAGCCCGTCCCAGCGAGGGCCGCGAGGTGCCTTGCGGCGCTGCCCGAGGCGAGGGTCACCACGTCGGCCTGCCGCAGCCGCTCCCGCGCGGGTTCGCTCAGGGCCGCCGGTTCGGTGCGGTACAGTTCGGCGCGCTCAAAGCGGAGGCCGCGCGCCGTCAGCCCGCGCTCCAGCTCGTCTTCGGCCACCTGGCTGGTGAGGTGCAGGGCCACCTCGCCGGGGCGGGCAGGCAGTTCGGCGCCCAGATGCCGCGCCCCCGGCGCCCGGGGCACGAAGTCCGCCCGGACGCCCCGTTCCAGCAGGGAGCGGGCCGTGCTGGGGCCGACCGCCGCGATCCGCACGCCCGCCAGGTGCCGCGCGTCCAGTCCCAGGCGCGTGAGGTGCGTGAACAGCGCCGTGACTGCCTGATTGCTGGTCAGGAGCAGCCAGGCCACCCCGCTCAGGTCGCGCAGGCGGGCATGCAGGGCCGCCTCGTCCCCGGTGTCCGCGAAGCGGATCAGGGGCACCTCCAGCACGGAGGCTCCCCGCGCCCGCAGCAGGTCCGAGAGGGCGCTCGCCCCGTCGCGCGTGCGGGTCACGGCCACCGTCCGGCCCGCCAGGGAACCGCCGAACGCGGGCGACGTGTCGAACCAGCGCAGCGTGTCCCGCAACCGGGCGACCTCGCCCACGACCGTTACGGCGGGCGCTTCCAGCCCGGCCTCCCGCACGGCCTGCGCGATGGTGGCCAGAGTGCCGGTCGCCACGCGCTGCCGCGGGGTGGTGCCCCACTGGACGGTCGCGGCGGGCGTCTGGGGGTCACGGCCCGCCGCGATCAGGTCCGCGCTGATCTGCTCGAGGTTCCGCACCCCCATCAGCAGCACCAGCGTATCCACCCCCGAGAGTTTCTCGTAGTGCGCGCCGCCCTCCCGCGTGTTGCCGGTCAGCACCGCGAAACTGCGCGCGGCCTCGCGGTGGGTGACGGGAATCCCGGCGTAGGCGGGGGCGGCGATGGCGCTGGTCACGCCCGGCACGATCTCGAAGGGAATCCCCGCCTGCGCGCACGCCTCGGCCTCCTCGCCGCCGCGCCCGAACACGAACACGTCCCCGCCCTTGAGCCGCGCGACCCGCTTGCCGCCGCCCTCCCGCGCCTTCTGCACGATCAGCGCGTTGATCTGCTCCTGGGAGATGTACTCGGAAAAGCCCTTCTTGCCCACGTAGATCGTCTCCGCCTGCGGGCAGAAGCGCAGCAGCTCGGGATTCGCCAGGTAGTCGAACAGCACTGCGTCCGCCTGCCGCAGCGCCTCGGCCCCCCGGAGCGTCAGCAGGCCCGGATCGCCCGGCCCCGCCCCGATCAGGGACACGAACGCGCGGGAGGAGGTCGGCGCCGAAGAGGTCCGGGCAGAAGCGTCAGCGGTCATGTCCCCAGGCTAGCGGGCCGCGCGGGGGACAAATGCGGGGAGGGCCCGTCAATGCCACGGTTACTGCAACGTCCGGTTTTGGGTACGCTCGCCCCGGTCAACCCCTCAGTCAGCTGCGCTCAAGGGGAGCCAGGGACGCCGTTTGCCCTCCAGGAAACCTTGCCACTTCGCGGTGGCCCTGCCGTCAATGCCCGCCGTCACACCCCGGATTCTGTTCCCGGCATATCCTTTGCTCATGACCGCCGCCGACGCGACCCAGCCCCACATCCATTTGCCGGACGGCTCCTG
>NZ_CP038512.1:2795000-2832500 GCF_004758605.1 Deinococcus metallilatus | reverse complement strand
AAAAAGAGGATCGGCCATCATCTCAGCCGCAGAGTCCCGGTAAGCGTCGGCAAGAGCCTGAGCGTCTTGACTTGCAGGACTGTCTGCGCTGTCTTTGTCCGGCACGTCCAGCAACTCCGGGCGCTCCTGCATAGCGGGCTGCTCCCGCTCGAAGGGGCCTTCCATCGCGGTTAGAGCGTCGTAAATGGCCCTGCCGTCTGAAGTGCCTTTGGGTGCGGCCCGTCCAACTTTCTTCTCCTCTTCCGGCATCAGGCCCCCCTACCCTTTCCTCCCACCCCCCAACGGATTCCGCCCCAGCAGCGCGACCGCGACAATCCCCACGCCGACGCTGCCCATGATCCACTTCTGAATGGGGCCGCCGTACACCAGGGCGAAGGTTGCCACGAACACCCCGACAAAGCCCGCCACCAGCCGTTCCTCTGGTTTCATCTGCGCCGTTGTCATGGCTGCATTCGACGCGCCTCTTCCCGGCACGACAGCACCTCCCCTTACTGTGTGGGGGCCTGCTCAAGAAAAGACTGCTGCTCGCCCCTCTCCCTACGCGAACTGCCGACTCATCAGCGCCAGCTTCAGTTCGTGGGGGCTGGTGGCGGCTTGCAGGGCGTCCTCCTCGGTCATCAGGCCGGACTGCACCAGCTCGGCGAGGTGCTGGTCGAAGGTGTGCATGCCGCGCAGGCCGCCTTCCTGAAGGGCCTGCTTGATTTCCTCGGTGCGGTTCGCGTCCTTGATACAGTCGCGGACGGTGGGGGTGCCCAGCAGGATTTCCATACCCAGCACCCGGCCACCGCCTTGGCGCGGCAGGAGCCGCTGGCTGACCACGCCCACCAGGCTCTCCGACAGACCTAAGCGAATCTGGTCGCGTTCGTGCGGCGCGAAGAAGTCGATGATGCGGTTCACGGTGCGGATGGCGTCGAGGGTGTGCAGGGTGGAGAAGACCAGGTGACCGGTCTGCGCGGCGGAGAGGGCGGCTTCCACCGTCTCCTTGTCGCGCATCTCGCCGATCAGGATCACGTCGGGGTCCTGGCGCATGGCCGCGCGCAGGCCCGCCGCGAAGCTGAGGGTGTCGGTGCCCAGTTCGCGCTGCGACACCAGCGCCTGCTTGTCGCGGTGCAGGATTTCGATGGGGTCTTCCAGCGTGACGATGTTGACCGGGCTGGTGGCATTGATGTGGTCGAGGATGGAGGCCAGGGTCGTGGTCTTGCCGGAGCCGGTCGGGCCGGTCACCAGCACCAGCCCGCGCTCGTGGGCGGCCAGGGCCTCGAAGGTGGGGGCGGGCAGGCCCAGTTCCGCGAAGCTGGGAATCGGTTTGTCCTCGATCACGCGCATGATCAGGCCCACCGTGCCGCGCTGGTAGTAGGCGTTCACGCGGAAGCGGGCGACACCCGGCACGCCGTAAGCGAAATCGGCGTCGCGGCGGGTGGCGAATTCTTCCCACAGGCCGGGCCGGGCCATCATCTCGCGGGCGAAGGCCTCGACATGCTGATGCGTCAGGCGGTCCTCACCGAAGCGCACGATGTTCCCGTTCACGCGGGCGGCGGGGGCACTCCCGGCCCGCAGGTGAATATCGCTGGCCCCCGACTTCACCATGACTCCCAGTAGTGCCTGCAAGACGCTCATGCCCTGGACTCTAGGGAACGGCCTCTTACAGTTTTGCTGCTTCATGGCCTGGCTGCTTTTGCCGGTGCCTTCAGCAGAAAGCAGGCGAGCGCCCAGGCCCGCCTGCTTCCTCCCGGTCGCTCAGACCTTGTGAACCTGGCCGGGCTGTCCCCAGGGATCGAGCACGACTTTGATGCAGCCGTCCTTCTTGTCGCGGAAGGTCTTGTAGAGTTCCGGGGCTTCGTCGAGGGAGGCGCGGTGGGTGATCACGAAGCTGGGGTCGATCTGGCCCGCCTCGATGCGCTCCAGCAGCGGGATGACGTAGCGGTGGGTATGGGTCTGGCCCATGCGGAACACCAGGCCCTTGCCGAAGGCCGCCCCCAGCGGGAACTTGTCCACCAGCCCGGCGTATACGCCCGCCATGCTGACGGTGCCGCCCTTGGCGCAGCTCAGGATGGCCCAGCGCACCGCCGTGATGCGGTCGAAACTCATCCGCATCTTCTGCTCGGCGGTGTCGAGCAGTGCTCCGGGGCCGTGTCCGTGCGCTTCCAGCCCGACGGCGTCGATCACGTGGTCGGGGCCACGCCCGCCGGTGGCGTCGCGCAGGGCGACCAGCACGTCTTCTTTCTCGTAGTTGATGGTCTGACAGCCCGCGGCCTCGGCCATGCTGAGACGTTCGGGCACCCGGTCCACCACGATCACGTGCGCCGCGCCGAGCATCAGCGCGCTGCGGGCGGCGAACTGCCCGACCGGCCCCGCGCCGAACACGGCGACCACGTCGCGCCCCGGGACGATGCCGCACTGTTCGGCCGCCTGGTAGCCGGTGGGGAAGATGTCAGTCAGGAACAGCACCTGCTCGTCGCGCAGGTCGGATTCGATCTTGAAGCAGCCCACGTCCGCGAAGGGCACCCGCACGAACTGTGCCTGACCGCCCGCGTACCCCCCGAACAGGTGCGTGTACCCGAAGAGGCCGCTGGGGCTCATCGCCCCGTACAGGGCCTCCACCGTGCGGGCGTTGGGGGCGGGATTGGAGTTGTCGCAGGCGCTAAATAAGCCCCGGCGGCAGGGATCGCACACCCCGCAGGCCAGGTTGAAGGGCACCACCACCCGGTCGCCCACCCGGACCCGCCGCACGTCCCGGCCGACCTCCACCACCTCGCCCATGAACTCGTGGCCGACGATGTCGCCCCGTTCCATACCGGGGATGTACCCGTCGAGCAGGTGCAGGTCCGAGCCGCAGATCGCGGTGGAGGTGACGCGCACGATGGCGTCGGTGGAGAGAAGCAGCGTGGGGTCGGGGACGCGCTCGACGCCCATCTTGTTGGTGTGCTGCCAGACGACGGCCTTCATGCGTTCCTCCCCGCCTCGCCCGCTGTCCGGGGAGCGTGATCCTGTGCTTGCCGGTAGTGGCCGTTCTGGGCGGCCCGCCCGCTGCTCTGCCCCTGGGTGGTGGGGGCGAAGCCCAGTTCCTGCTCGCGCTTGAAGCGCAGCAGATCGTCGCGGAGCTGCTGCGACGGCTCCTGCCCGGTGAGACGGGCGATCACCGCGCCGGTGGTGCCCCCGGGCGCGTGATAGGCCAGGTTGACCCGGATCTCGGTGCCCCGGTCGCCAGGGGCCGGGAGGAAGAGGACCTCACCGCTGTTCTGGATGCTCGCTCCCGGCAGTGAACGCCAGGCGATGCGGCGGCCCGGCTCGTCGGCGGTGAGTTCGGCTTCCCAGCTCACGTCACCGACCGGCCCCGGCACCGTCCAGCGCGAGCGCCGTTCGTCGAGGAGTTCCACGGCTTTCAGGTGCCGCATCAGCAGGGGCAGGTTCGTCAGGTCGCGCCAGATCGCATAGAGCTGCTCGGGGGGCTGGCCGATGGTGATCGCGTCACTCACCAGCGTGTCGCCCTCCTCGTTCTGGCGAATCTTGAGGGCGGTCGCCAGCGGATTGGTGCCGGTGGCGGCCATGCCCGCCAGCCCCACGCCCACGGCGCCCAGCAGCAGCCGTTCCAGCGCGTTGCCGCGCAGGCTCAGCGTCAGTGCCGCCAGCCCCAGCACGCCCATCACGCCGCGCTCGGCAGGCGACAGCAGCGATTCGGTGCTGTGTTCGCGGTACGGCCTGGAGGTCATGTTCGAGGTCAGGTTGGGTGTCATGGGCACCCCCGGCCGGGCAAAGTCGACATGGCCCATTCGACCCGTTCCCCCCCGGCCAGAACGGTGCATCGGTCACGGTATGGGGAAGCCCTCAAGAGAACGTCAAGGCCGCGCTGGCACGTGCAGGTGCCCCACCTCGCCCACCAGGCCGAGCCGCTGGAGCCGCTGCGCGATCAGCGAGCGGTGGCATTCGGCGGGATTGGCCTCGTAGCACAGCAGGCAGGCCCGCTCCCGCGCGGCGAGCGCGCCGAGTTCTTCCAGCGCGTCCCCCTGCGTGGCGAGGTGCGCGTGATAGCCGCGTTCCAGCAGGGCGAAATCGTGGCTGAGGCGGTAGTCCTTGCGGAGGCTGGGCGGCGTGCCGAGCGCGCGCAGATGCACGTAGCCGATGCCGCGTTCCTTCAGGGCCGCCCCCAGCGCCGTCTTGCTGTAGCCCCGGCGGCGGCTCTGGGCCCGCTCGCGGGTGTCCACCAGCAGCGTGACGCCGTGCCGGGTCAGCGTCTCCAGAAAGGCGTCCAGATCGGCCCCTTCGTACCCGATGGTGAGAAGAGAGGGCAGGCTCATGCGTGGGACCGCGGCGGGCTACTCGCCCAGCGCCTTGTGTTCCTTCGCCCCGCGCAGTTTGCGGCTTTCCAGGTCGGCGTGCTGGGTCAGATAACGCAGCCAGGCTTTGGGCGTGAGCGGCCCCAGGCCGTTGTGTTCCACCGTCAGGTCGTCCTGCGGGGGATGGGCGTGCAGCCCGCGGGCGAGGTCCACCGTCTGCGCCCGCGTCTGCGAGAGCAGGTCCTGAAGCTCGCGCAGGGTCGCGCCCGCCCCCGGCTTGTAGGGGTGATGCTCGTCGCGCTCGAACTTGCGCTGCCCCAGGGCCACCCGCAGCCGGTTCTGCCCCCAGCGTTCGATCCCGATGATGTGCGTGAGGACGGCCCGGTTCGCGTCCGTGTCGGCGGCGCGGGCAGCACGCTGGGCCAGGAAGGTGCCGCCGCGTTCCAGGCCCTGCGCCAGATCGGTGTAGCTCATGCGCCCGGCGGGCCGTTCGAGCACCTGCGCGACGAAGAACTCCTTCACGTCGTCCTTGCGGCTGCGCGCCACATAGGCCGCCCCGGCAGCCACGCCGACGGTCGCCACCGTCACGACGGCGGGCACGAACACCTTGCTGCGCTTGGTCATGGACTCAGTCTAAGCTCTTTCGGCGGGCGATTCCGGCTCGATCACCCCGCCCGGCGTGCCGATCAGCCGTACTTGCGAATCGGCCGGGCAGGCGAGACGCTCGACCAGCATCAGCGGGTGCGCCAGCGTGTACTCGGGCAGGCCCAGGTTCAGGCCCCGCGCCCCCCAGCCGTAGCCCTTGCCCAGCCGCCCGCCCTGACGGTCCACGGTGACGCAGGCGAGGACGGCGGCCTGCGCCCCCTCGGGCTGGAGGCGCGGTTCGCCCACCGCCGCCATGCGGCTGAGCTGTGCGCCCGCCGGGTCCGTGAGCCGCCAGTACCAGCCTTCCTTTTTCTGGTGCGGCACGTAGAGGGTGAGGCCCGCGTCCAGCGCAAGTTTGCGCAGCGGCAGCAGGACGCGCTCCGGCCCGACGATCAACACACGCCGCCCCGCCACCTCCGGGTGTGCCAGCAACTGCCGCGCCGCGTCCCTTGCCCGGACGAAGTTGGGGTGGTGGCCGTGCGGGGGCAGCGGGTAGCTCACGGCCCGCGTCCCCGCCAGCCGGTCCCACATGGCCTCGCGGAAGGCCCCGGCGGTGAGGGGGAGGGGGGCAGGCGGCCCGGTCAAGCCCGGCTCAGCTCTCGCCCGTCTCTTCCAGGGTGGGCTTGCGGGTCTGGTTGGGGGTGGGCTCGGGGTAGGCCGGGTTGGCCTTGCGGCCCGGGTCGTGCGGATGGGTGCGGGCGTCCACGCTGTAGGCCTGCGGCTCGCGCAGCTTGTAGCGCGTGACCTTCGCGGGCACGCCCATCGCGATGCCGTGCGGCGGGATGTCCCCGCGCAGCAGGGCGTGGGTGGCGAGCATCCCGTCGTCACTGATGACGCTTCCGGCTAGGACGGTCGAGTGATAGGTGATCCGCGCGCCCCGCCCGATCACCGTGCGGCGCAGGGTCACGTCCGGGCCGTCGAGCACCGAATGGGTGTGGCTGTAGATGTTCACGTAGTCGCTGACCGAGGCGCCATCCTGAAGCTCGATCCCGCCGATATCGTCCAGCAGCACGTAGCGGTGGACGACCACGTCGTTCCCGACCTCCATGTTGTAGCCGACGCTGAATTCCACGTTCTGCCAGCACTTGAAGTTGCGCCCCACCCGCCTGAAAATCCGTTCGGCCAGCACGCGCCGGACCGGAATCCCCAGCACCGGATTCTGCCCGATGGGCGTCAGGTCGAGGTTCTTCCACAGCCACAGCAGCGGCTTGACCGGCGCGAACTTCTCGGGGTCGGTCGCCATGTAGTACTCGGCCTCGAAAGTCACGTTGCGCGCGTCGAGGTTCAGGGCGGCCAGCGGCGCGTCCGCGAGGAGCTGTCCGTACTCGCGCCCGTACATGGCCTGGGCCAGCACTTCGCGGGCCAGCGCGGAACGGTCCGTCTGCGGGTCCAGAAGCCGGGCCTCCAGGTCACGCAGAAACTCGCCATACGCCGCCTGCGCGTCTCCATCGATGCTCACCGGCTTCAGCCACGTCACGTGGCCACTGTAGCGCGCGCTCTGCCTTCCACCCTAGAGTTTAAAGCAGTTTCCAAAAACGCCTGGAAGGCTCCTTGCCGGGGCGACGCCAGAAAACGGCGTGTCAGCGCGGGTCGGCGTGGCATGACCCGGCCTCTCTTCTGGAGGCGGAGTGGACCGAAACTCTAGACAGGTGGCCCAGCGGGGCCGCTCAGGTGGCGCGGAGCGGTTCCGGCAGGTCTTCCAGCACGTCCACCCGGTACCCCAGTTCGCGGGCCGTCTGCGCCGTCTCGGGCCGCACCTCGCTCCCCGGCAGCGCCAGCAGGTGCAGTTCGCGCACGCCGCGACTCCGCAGCGCCGCGTCCAGCCCGGACCCCGCGAAGGCATCCGGCGCGGTCGCCCGCACCGGCAGGTCGGTCGCCTCCGCGCGGAAGTCGGGATGCAGCACCCACCCGCGCGAAAAGGTTTCGCCCGGTGTGCCCGGCTCCCCCTCCCACTGCACATGCACGATCAGGTGTCCCGCCGCCCGCGCCGCCTGCACCCGCGCCTGCCAGGCCCGCGACACCGCCTGCTCGTGCGGCAACGCCTCCAGATGATGCCGCTGGGCGGTGAGCAGCACGAGCGCGGTGGGCGTGGAGGTCATGGGGGGATGATAGCGGGGGGAAAGTGCGCGGTGCCCAGGACGCGGTGCGCGGGAAGGCTATAGTCTTTTCCTGCGCACCGCGTCCTGCCTCCCTCACTCCACCTTCATGCTCATGATGCTCGCCCCGGCGTCCACGTACACCGTCTGCCCGGTGATGCCGCTGCCCAGGTCCGAGAGCAGGAAGAGGGCCAGCTTGCCGACCTCCTCGGGGGTGGCGTTGCGGCCCAGCGGCGCACTCTGCGCGGCCTTCTCGTACATCGTGCCGAAGCCGGGGATCGAGCGAGCGGCGATGGTCCGCATCGGCCCGGCGCTGATGGTGTTCACGCGCACGCCCTGCGCCCCCAGCTCCGAGGCGAGGTAGCGGGTGGCCGCCTCCAGCGCCGCCTTCGCCACGCCCATCACATTGTATTTGGGCACCACCTGCTGCGAGGCGTGGTAGGTGAGGCTCACGACGGCTCCGCCCCCCCGCAGGAGCGGCTCGGCGTGCCGGGCGATGCTGACCAGGGTGTACGCGCTGACATTCAGCGCCGTGTTCCAGTCGGCCTCGGTGGTGTCGATGAATCTCCCGTCCATCGCGGCGCGCGGCGCGAAGGCGATAGAGTGGACGAGGTAATCCAGGTGGCCGAACTCGTCCCGGACGCGGGCGAAGAGGGCGGTCAGGTCTTCCTCGCTGGTCGCGTCGGCCTGCTGAATCCAGGTGCCCTCCTGCCCGGCGGTCAGCTTCTCCAGCTCGGATTGCAGCCGCTCGCCCTGGTACGAAAAGCCCACGCGGCACCCCGCCCCGAGAAGCTGCTCCGCGATGGCCCAGCCCAGGCTGCGGGCATTGGCGACGCCCATCACCAGGGCGGTCTTGTCGGACAGGTCTACGGTCACGCTCATGCGGGCGACTGTAGCAGTCCGGCGGGGGGTGGCGCTGAAGCGGGTGTAAAAGGGCGTGCGGGGGCGGAAGCGCGGGGCCACGGCTTCAGCTCCCCCGCCCTCATCTCCCGCTGCCCCCGCCGGGGGATTGACCCGTCAGAATCTCGTGAGAGATGCCAAGCGATACTGACGCCCTGATGCTCCTGCGTTCGCCCGTGCTGACCGTCCCGCATGCGTTCACGACGCGCGCGGGGGGCGTATCGGCAGGTGCCTACGCGGGCCTGAACCTCGACGACCGCGAGGACGACCCGCAGGCCGTCACCGAGAACCGCCGCCGGGTGGCCGCCGCGCTGGGCTTCGAGGCCGCGCGCATCGCCCGGCTGAACCAGCTTCACGGCACCGACGTGCGGGAGGCGCGGCCCGGCGTGCAGGAGGGGGACGCGCTGGTGACCACCGAACCGGGCCTGCTGCTCGCCATCGGGACGGCGGACTGCTACCCGGTGCTGCTGGCCGACCTGGAAGCGGGCGTGGTCGGCGCGGCGCACGCGGGCTGGCGCGGCACGCTGGGCCGCATCGCGGCGCGCACGGTGGAGGCGATGGTCGAACGCGGCGCCTCTCCCGCCCACATCCGCGCGGCCGTCGGCCCTGGCATCTGCGGCGAGCGGTACCCGGTGGGGCCGGACGTGGCGCGCAGCTTTCGGGAAGCGGGGCTGGGGGCGTTCGTGCTGGAGCGGGAGGAGGGGCCTCACCTCGACCTCGCGGGGGCGAACCGCGCCGTGCTGCTGGCGGCGGGCCTGCGGCCCGAACACCTCTGGGTGAGTGGGCGCTGCTCCACCGAGCCGGATTTCTATTCCTACCGCCGTGACGCGGGCCAGACCGGGCGGATGTGGGCCGTGGTCGGCCTCCCCCCCAGCTCAGATGTCCGGGGAGGTGAGGCATGAGCCTGCTGCGCCCCCGCGACCTGATCGACCATATCCGCGACATCACGCCCGAGTTCCTGGCCGCGCGCGGGCTGCGCGGGCTGCTGCTCGACCTCGACAACACGCTGATCCCCTACGGCAGCTACGAGGAACGCGCGGACGTGATGGGCTGGGCGGCGGACCTGCGCCGGGGGGGCATCCGGCTGTACCTGCTCAGCAACGCCACCGGGCAGCGGGCACGCTTCTGGGTCGAGAAACTCGGCTTCGAGGGGGTGGGCATGGCCGGGAAACCCAATCCGCGCGCGTTCCGGCGGGCGCTGGGGGCGCTGGGCCTGCCCGCCTGGCAGGTCGGGATGGTGGGGGACCAGCTCTTTACCGACGTGCTGGGCGGCAATCTGTCGGGGATGCACACCATCCTGGTGCGGCCCCTGGCGGTCAATGCCCTGCCGCACACCCGCGTGACCCGCAGGCTGGAACGCGCGGTGCTGAAACGTTACGGACACGACTGGAAGCCCTGAGGAGGGGCCTGGAGAGATGAAGGAGAAACGTGGCACTCTCGATTGCTGACCGGCGCCTGGGCGCGATTCTGCTCGAACAGGGGTACGTGACCGACACGGACCTGCAAAAGGCGCTGGTGCGCCACGCCGAGGTGGGGGGCCGCCTGGCGGACATCCTGATCGACTCGGGGCAGGTGGGCGAGAAACGCATCGCCCGCGCCATCGAAGAAGCGCTGGGCATCCCGCTGGTGAACCTGCTGGTGGTGACGCCGGAGGGGGCGGCGCTGGCGGCGATCCGCCCCGAGACGGCGCAGCAGATGCAGGCCTTTCCCTTCGCGCTGGAGGGCCAGACCCTGCGGGTGGCGCTGGTCGACCCCCTGTCCACCCTGGCGCTGGAGGCTCTGGAGGACGACAGCGGCCTGAATATCGAGCCGTACCAGGCGCTGCGCGATCAGGTGCAGTGGTCCATCGCCACGTATTATCCCGAACTCGGCCTGACGCCGGTGCCGCCCGAGGGCGCGTCCGGGGGCACGCCGGGTGGCGGCAAGCTGGGGCAGCGCCTGATCAGCCGGGGCCTCCTGACCGACGCCCAGCTCCAGGTCGCGCTCGATGTGCAGCAGCAGACCGGCGAGGCCCTGGGCAGCACCCTGGTCACGCAGGGCGTCCTCAGCGAGGACCAGCTCTACGAGGTGCTGGCCGAGCAGGCGGGCACGGTGTACCTGCGCAATCCCCGTGACTTCCACCCCGGCGAAGACGTGCTGGGCAGCCTGCTGCGCGCCGACGCGCTGCGCCTGACGGCGGTGCCGGTGGACGAGACGGCGCAGGGCGTGACGGTCGTGGCCAGCGACCCGCGCCGCCGCGACGAGGTCGAGGCCCTGATCGGGCGGCCGGTGCAACTGGTTCTCGCCCGGCCGCGCGACGTGGAGGCGCTGATCGAGCGGTATTACCCGCAGCGGGGGCGGCTGGGCGAGCAGATGGTCCAGCAGGGCACGCTGTCGCGCGCGCAACTGCGCGAAGCCCTCCAGGTCCAGGCGCGCGGCGGCAAGGTCAAGCCGCTGGGCGAGGTGATCGTGGAGCTGGGCTTCGCCGGGGCCGAGGAGATCGACGCCGCCCTCCAGAAGCAGAACGCGGGCGGGGGCCGCCTCGAAGACACCCTGGTGCAGTCGGGCAAGCTCAGCCCCGAGATGCTGGCCCGCTCGCTGGCCGCCCAGCTCGGCTACGAGTACCTCGACCCCGTCCAGAACCCCCCCGACCCCCAGGTCGCCCTGATGATCCCCGAGGCGACGGCGCGCCGCTACGTGGTGGTGCCGGTCCGCCTCCAGAGCGAGGGGCTGGTCGTCGCCATGAAGGACCCGCGCAACGTCTTCGCGCTGGACGACCTCAAGCTGATCACCGGGCGCGAGATCGTCCCGGCCGTGATGGCGGAAAAGGACATCGTCCGCCTGATCGAGCGTTACTTCGGCAACCAGGACATGGCGAACCTCAACCAGCGCCTGGTGGCCGAGAGCAAGACCCGCGAGGCCAGGAAGCAGGAGGACCTCGACCTCTCGGCCGGGCTGGACGACAACGCCGTCGTGCGGGTGGTGGACAACCTGATCCGCGAGGCGGCCTTGCAGGAGGCGTCGGACATCCACATCGAGCCGACCGAGAGCAGCCTGCGGGTGCGCTACCGGGTGGACGGCGTGCTGCGCGAGCAGCCCGAACTGCCGAGGGGCAGCGCCCAGAGCATCCTGGCCCGCATCAAGATCATGGGGAACCTCGACATCGCGGAAAGGCGCGTGCCGCAAGACGGGCGCGTGCGCTTCCGCAAGGGCAGCATCGACCTCGACTTGCGCCTCTCGACCCTGCCCACCGTGTACGGCGAGAAGGCCGTGATGCGCCTCCTGCAAAAGGCCGAGAACATCCCGGAAGTCGAGCAGCTCGGCTTTTCCGAACACAACTTCGGGCGCTATCTGGACGTGGTCGAAAAGCCCAACGGCATCTTTCTGATCACCGGGCCGACGGGTTCGGGCAAGTCGTTCACCAGCTTCTCCACCCTCAAGCGCATCGCCCGCCCGGAAAAGAACACCACCACCATCGAGGACCCCATCGAGTACGAGATTCCGGGCATCGTGCAGTCGCAGGTGAACACGGCGGCGGGCATGACCTTCGCCCGCGCCCTGCGCGCCTTTTTGCGCCAGGACCCCGACATCATCTTCGTGGGCGAGATCCGCGACACCGAGACGGCCAAGATCGCCACCGAGGCCGCCTTGACCGGTCACCTGGTCCTCGCCACCTTGCACACCAACGACGCGCCCGGCGCGATCACCCGCCTCTCGGAGATGGGCGTCGAACACTTCAACATCTCCGCTTCCGTGGTGGGCGTGCTGGCGCAGCGGCTGGTGCGCCGCGTCTGCACCGAATGCCGCCAGCCCACCAACGCCGACCCTGACGTGCTCCGCCGCCTGGGCCTGACCGAGGCCGAGGTGCGCGGCGCCACGCTGATGCGCGGGTCCGGCTGCCCCCGCTGTGGCGGCACCGGCTACAAGGGCCGCATGGGCATCCACGAGCTGATGGTGATCGACGATCCCCTGCGCCGCGCCATCGGGGCCGGGCACACCGCCGCCGAGATCCGGGACGTGGCGATGCAGGAAAGCGGCATGCGAACCCTGCGCCAGGACGGCATCGAGAAGGCGCTCGCCGGTGTGACCACGCTGGAGGAGGTGCTGGCAGTAACGAGCAACTAGGGGATGACCACAGGCAAGAGCAGACCTATTTCCTGAATTGCTCGGCCCGCTCACCCCCACCCAGCCTCCCCCCGCAAGGGGGAGGGGCAAAGAGAAAAGTCCTGTTCATCACTGTGGTCATCCCCTAGTACATCGTCAAGCGATCAAAACAGGGTGGATGCTTGAACGATGAGAACGTATTCGCTGTCCTGAACGACCTTTAGCAGTTTGTTTCTCATCACCCAGCTACCAGAAAACCGGTTGACCGTGTACTGAGGGAAGTTTGGCTTTTACTCCTCCCCCTTGAGGGGCGAGGCCGGGTGGGGGTGAGCGGGCCTGGCGTCAGAGGCGGTAGGAAGGCTCAGCCCCTCCCTTTCAAGGCAAGTGAAGAGGGCAAGCTGGCGCTTGCCACCCCCCTCTGCAAGCAGCTCTACGAGTCCCAACCTCTCGCGGTGCGAGCTGTACCAGTCCCCCGCAAGGGGGGAGGAGCAAAAGCTCCCCCGCACGCTTTCACTTCCCGCTCAGAGCGCATCGCTGAAAGCTGCCCGTCCTCCACGACCTCCAACCCACATCCCACACCCGAGGTGTCCATGACCCAGCCCCCCGCCGATATCACCGACATCCTGCGCCTGGCCGCCGAGAAGGGCGCGTCCGACGTGATCCTGACCGTGGGCCTGCCTCCCCAGTTCAAGCTGAGCGGCGTGTACGAGACGCACGGCTTCGGGCCGCTCGCCGCCACCGAGGCGCGCAAGCTGATGTACTCGATGATGAACGAGCGCCAGCAGCGCATCTTCGAGGAAAAGCGCGAACTGGACTTCTCCTTTGCGCTGGGCGAAAAGGCGCGCTTCCGCGTGAACGCCTTTATGCAGCGCGGCTTTGTGGGCGGCGTGCTGCGCCTGATTCCCACGCAGATCAGGAGCGCGCAGGAGATGGGCCTGCCGCAGAACATCACGGACATCGCGGGCGCGCCGCGCGGGCTGGTGCTGGTGACCGGCCCCACCGGGAGCGGCAAAAGCACCACGCTCGCCGCGATGATCGACCACATCAACGCGACCCGCAAGCTGCACATCGTGACCATCGAGGACCCCATCGAGTTCATGCACGGGCACAAGCAGAGCATCGTGAACCAGCGCGAGGTGGGATCGGATACCCTCAGCTTTCAGGACGCGCTGCGGGCCGCGCTGCGTCAGGCCCCCGACGTGATCCTGGTCGGTGAAATGCGCGACTACGAAACCATCCGCGCCGCCGTCACCGCCGCTGAGACGGGCCACCTGGTGATGGGCACCCTGCACACCAACTCGGCGCCCGAATCCATCGACCGCATCGTGGACGTGTTCCCCGAAGAGCAGCAGGAGCAGATCCGGGTCCAACTGGCAAACAACCTCGTCGCCGTGATGACGCAGCAGCTCCTCCCGCGTGCCGACGGGCCGGGACGTGTGCTGGCCTACGAACTGCTGATCGCCAACCCCGCCGTCCGTTCCCTGATCCGCGAGGGCAAGACCTACCAGATCGTCAGCACGATGCAGACGGGCGCCCGCGAAGGCATGGTCACGATGGACGCCTTCCTCGCCAACCTCTACCGCCGCCGCATCATCAGCTACGACACGGGAGTCGCGCGCGCGGTGGACCCCAAGGAGTTCGCCCGCCTCGCCAACGACCCGAACGCGGGGACCGGGGGCGCGACCTACACGCCGCCTGCTGGTACGGGCGGCCCGGTGCAGAGTGCAGGCCCTGGGGTGGGGCGCGGGGGCGAGGTTGGCCGCACGGCGACGACCTCCACGACCACGACGGGCGGGGGCACGGCCTTCGGACGGCGCTGAGCTAGTGGAGGTTTCCCACGTCCACCGTCGCCTGCACCTGCCCACTGGCGGCGGCAGTGACGACCAGGGCGTCCGGATTGACGTTGAGCGCGGTGAGCTTCAGGGAGCCGACCTTCCCGGCCAGCTCCACCCCCGGCGCGGGCGTGAAGGGGAGGCGCGCCTGCACCTGCCGCTGCGCGTCCGCCAGGCGGGAGGTCAGGTCGAAGCGGGCGGCGCGGGCCAGATACGCCTGCGCCCGTTCGTCCGCCAGCCAGCCGATGACGCGCCCGGCCAGCCCTTCGCGGCGGGTGGTGACGGTCACGCCGCTCAGGGTGACGACGCGGCCCGACGGGTCGAGCGTGGGCGTGCCCGCCACGTCGGCTGTCGCCTGGACGCTCAGGCCCAGCGGGCCGGACACGGTGACGGTGATGGCGGCATTCAGCTTCGGGCCGCGTGGTGTGACCTCCACGCTGTTCACACGCAGGGTGGGTGAGAGGGGCACCGGCAGCGCGAAAGTCCGCTCGCTCGCCGCACGGGTGGCCGCCTGCGACAGCTCCGGGTAGGGGAGACGCACCGGAACACTCAGGTCCACGCCGGAAGCGGGCGGGGGGGCGACCTTCAAGGCGGGGAGGGGCGTGGGCGGGACGGCAGGCGCCCTTCCCAGTCCGGCGTTCAGGTCAAAAGTCGCCCCCACCGTCAGCTTCAGCGCGTCAGGCGTGAAGCGGAAGGGGCTGACGGTCAGGCTGCGCGGCGTCACGCGGGCGTAGGTGGGGTCGGGGGTGGGCAGGGTCCAGGGTTGCTGCGCGCGGGCCCACAGCGTCCCCGCCCGCGTGCGGAGATTGGCGCCCTCGCGCACGGCCTTCGCCACGTCCGCCGCCACCCGGTCGAGCTGCGCGCGCACCTGTCCGTCTACCAGGGCCTGCACGCTGACCTTGACCCCCTGCGCGAGTTCCACACTTAGCGGGTCGGTCCAGGTGTACTCGCCGGTCACCTTCGCCCCCGCCTCCCAATCCGGCGTGACGAAGGGCGTGACGCGCAGGCTGACGGTCGCCGCGCCGCCGAACTCGCGGGTCAGGAACGACCCCAGTCCCCCGGGTTCGGCCCGGAAGTCGGCGCGAATCGGCACGCTCACGATCAGGGCGTCCCCCTCGGGCGTCGGCTTCACGCTGACGTGCCCGGCGCGCGCCACCGTCCCGGTCAGCTTCACGCTCAGCAGGCCACCCAGGAAGGTGCGCGTCTCGTCCAGCCGTGCGAACTCGCTGGGGACGCGGGCGTTCGCGGCCTGCTGCACCCCGGCGAGCGGGACGGTCAGCGGCAGTGTGACGGACGAGAGGGCAACGGCGGGCGCGGCAGTCATCAGCACAGTGGACAGGGCGGGCATGAGAAGGCGTCGCATGGCGTGGGGAGCAGGCTAAGCCCGGAAGGTGAGCGTTGCCCCGGCCTTATGCGGGCCGGGCCGGACGCTCCGCGAGCAGCCGCAGGCCGAAGGTGAAGAGGACGGCCGCCACCGCTGCCCCGTACAGCCCGCCCAGGTGGTCGCTTCCCGCCCGCATGCCGTGCAGGGTGAGGGCCGCGAACGCCGGGTAGGCTGTCAGGTGCAGGGCCTTCCAGACGCGGGGGGACAGGCGTGGACGCAGGCGCGTGCTGACCACCACCAGCAGCAGTCCGTACCAGCCCAGCGTGCCCAGTGCGACCGGGAAGGGCAAGACCGTACTCGCCCCCGGCACCAGCACATGCGCGAGGGCCTGCGGCGATTGCGCGTCCACCGTCAGGAACAGCCCATGCAGCGCCCCCAGCACGAGCGCGAACCCGGAGGCCAGGCCATGCCAGCCGCCCTGCTGTGCCCGCGTGAGCCAGGGCGGCGCAATTCGGCTGCCCAGCAAGGCCCCCGTCGCCGTGGTGACAGTCAGCAGCAGGTAGGCCGCCGTGCCCGTCGCCCGGTTCAGTGTCCAGGCCAGCGTGTGCGGACCGACGTGCAGCCAGCAGAGGGTATACGCGCCCGCGAACACGAACAGCAGCGCGGCGGTGAGCAGTGTATTGCCGAGGTCGTCCAGCAGGGCATTCCCCCCCCTAACCGGGACCGGACGCGGCGTCATGCCGCCCACCTGGCCCAGCCGCCCGGCTGCCATTCCCAGCCCGTGCCGTCACCCTCGAAGGCCAGCAGCAGCGCGCCCGGATGAAGGTCCAGCCACGCCTCCAGCACTTCCCCGGCATCCAGGAGCGCCAGCTTGGCGAGCGTTTCCGCGATCCGCACGTCCCCCGCCACCGCCGTCACCTGGGCGAAGCGTGTCCGGGCACTCCGCCCGCGCCGGGGGTCGATCAGGTGATGGCCGCCCGGCCAGGCCCGCCTCAAGACGCTGCTCGTCGCCACGCCATGCACGCCCGCGGGCAATTCCACGTAGGCGGGGGTTCCGGTGGGCGTCTCGATCCCCAGTGTGGCGGGTTTCGCCAGCCTCAGTTGCAGGTCGCCCCCGGCGTCCACCAGCCCCGTTCCGCGCAGGCAGCGGGCGGCCCGCCAGGCGATCCAGCCCTTCGCCGTGCCGCCCAGGTCCAGACGCACGCCCGGCGGCAGGCTGACCACGTCCTCGCGGACCATGATCCCCGCCGTGTCCGGCACGCGCACTGCCGCGCCTCCCGGCCCGTCCCCCGGCCAGCGCATGTACCCGGCGGCCTCCAGGGCGGGGAGGACCGTGGGAGTCACCCACCCGCGCGTCTCCTGGGCCACCGTCAGCGCGTGCCGCAGGGCCTCCACCAGCTCGGGCGGCGGGTCAGGGAGTTCGCCCGCCCCGTTCAGGCAGGTCAGCGGGGACGGCGCGAAGCGGGTGAGGAGGCGCTCCAGCCGCCGCACTTCGGCCAGCGCCTCGAAGGCCCCCACGCCGCGCGCCCGGACCTGGGTGCCGAGGGCGCGCAGGGTGAGGTCGGGCACTTCAGCCAGAGCGGACATCACGAGCCTCGCGTCCAGCCCTGCGGGGCCTGCATAGGCTGCTGGCTGAAGCGGGGCGGGGACCAGGGGTCCTGCCCGCTCCCCTGATCGGCCCAGGGGTCCGGGGTGGTCCCGTCGTTCCCGGTCGTCCAGCCATTGGCCGATCCGGCCTCGGCCACGGATGCGGCGTCCTGCGCCTGGCCCTGCGGCGGCCTGGACGCCTGCCCGGTCCGCGAGTCGGGGGTGAGCCAGTACGCGGTCAGGCCGCCCACCGTGCTGCCCGTCAGCAGCAGGAGCAGGCCCGTGGCCCGCCGGGCATCGAAGCGCCGAGGAGCAGAAGAAGTCATGCCTTCAGCCTGCCCCAAGCCGGTTAAACGGCGGGGTGAAGGCCCGCCTCTCCGCTACCCTGCCCCCATGTGGGCACAACACGACTTGCACCTGAGGCCTTTGCCGCGCGGCTTTCACCTGATCACGCGGGAGGTGGTGGCCGCCGTCCCGGAACTCTCGCGCTTGAGGGTGGGCCTGCTGCATGTCTTCATCCAGCACACGTCCGCGAGCCTCGCCCTGAACGAGAACGCCTCGCCCGACGTGCGGCGCGACTTCGAGCGGTTCTTCGACCATCTGGTGCCGGACGGGTGGCGCGAGTTTGAACACACGCTGGAAGGGCCGGACGACATGGCCGCCCACGTCAAGGCCAGCCTGCTCGGCCCCAGCCTGACGCTGCCGGTGCGGGAGGGACGGCTGGCGCTGGGGACATGGCAGGGCATCTATCTGTGTGAGCACCGGGACGACGGAGGCGCGCGGCGGCTGGTGCTGACGCTTCAGGGGGAGGGGCAGTGAGCCGTGAGCCAAAAAGAGGGAGCTGAGGCTTTTCGCTTCAGCTCCTCTTTTGGCGGTCCAAATTGCAAGGCCCCCGCCATATTTTTCATAGCTCAGGACTGACGCGAAACTCTGGAGCGGAAGGGCGAGGGAATTGAGAAAACGTGGGGCTGGGATGCTTTGCCCGTTCACCCCCTCTGCTTCGCAGCTTTGCAAGTCCCAACCTCTCGCGGTGCGAGCTGTACCAGTCCCCCCTCAAGGGGGAGGAGCAGAAAACACTGTCCCACACGCTTTCTTCTTCCCAGTTGCGTAAGTCTAAGCTCAGAGCCTCTTCATGGCCGCAGCGTCAGCGTGTTCGTCTTGCCCCAGTCCTTCGTGTCGGTGCTCATCGGCAGGTACTCGCCCGCCGCCCACAGCTTCTGCTGGTCGCTGACGTGGTTGCCGAAGGGACTGCCGCTCTGGCCCAGCGTGCCCACGTAGACGCTGCGGTTGAGGTCCGAGAGGTCGATGATCTGGCGGTAGCTCGGCCCGGTGGTCTGCTGCATGGTGTCGGGGTCGGGGCGGGCGACGTTCACGGTGTTGGTGCCGCCGTTTGTGGGCGCACTGTGGTTGAAGAGCCAGGCGAGGGCCTTCACGCCCCCGAAGGCGCGGTGGTTGCTGGCGACGGTATGTACCTTGCCGTAGGTCCAGCCGCCGGGGTCCGGGCCGAGCCGGGCGGCGAGGCGGTCCACGGCGCGTTTCAGGCTGGCTTGAAGCTCACCCGCGCAGTCCTGGCGTCCGGCGGCTTCGTCGCGTTCGTCGCGGCACAGTTCGCCGTTCGCCCGGAGCTGGTTCAGCACGGCGAGGCTGTTCACGCGCGTCTCGTCCCCCAGTTCGTCCTGCGCCATCGTCTGAAGTTCCAGGAGCCACGCCTCGAAGATGGTCGGCTCCACGCTGCCTGCCCGCTCGTTCCCGTCCCAGCCGCGCAGCAGCTCCAGCGCCCGGCGGCTGAGGTCCCCATCCGGCTGCGTGGCGAGCAGGAAGGGTTTCAGGTCACGCCACACCAGGCTCACGGTGTCCAGTTGCACCCGTTTCACGTCGTCCACCGTCAGCCCGCGCGGCTTCTGCGTCAGCAGTTCGGTGATGCGCTCGGCGCGGTACGGTTCGGACCAGTTGCGGATGTTGGCGAGGTTGTAGGGATACCCCTCGGGCACGACCTTGTTGTTCGCGGTGACGACCAGCCCATCGGCGGGGTTGGAGGTATGCGGCAGCCGGGCGAAGGGGATATACCCCGTCCACTCGTGCCTGCCGTCCCCCGGCACCGGCAGCGAACCGTCCCAGCCCTGGCGGATCGGCACCCGGCCCGGCGCGTAATACCCGGTCTTGCCGTCCACGTCGGCATAGACGAAGTTCTGGCTGGGCGCCACGTACTTCTCCAGCGCCGTCACGAAGTCCTGCCAATTGCGGGCGTAGTTCAGGCCCAGGAAGGCGTCGAGCGTGGTGTCGCCCGGTTGTAGCGCCGTCCACTTCAGGGCCACGCGCGGCCCCACCTCGCCCGCGCCCACGTCGCTGATGATCGGGCCGTGCGCGCTCTCGCGGACGGTGAGGCGCACGTCCGGCTGCCCCTTCACCTTGATGATCTCGGTGCGCTCCGTGAGCTTTGCATTTTCCGGTTCGATATAGAGGTCCTGCACGTCGGGGTTCACGTTGGTCACGCCCCAGGCGACGCGGTCGTTGCGCCCGATCACGATGCCGGGCAGGCCGGGAATGGTGGCGCCGATGGCTTTGAGCCTCGGCCCCTGCACGTCCGCCAGATACCACAGCATCGGGCTGCTGAGGGCGAGGTGGGGGTCGTCGGCCAGGATCGGCTTGCCGCTGGCGGTGCGGCTCCCGCCGATCACCCAGTCGTTGCTGCCCTTGCCGGGGACGCGCTCCATCCCCAGGGCGCGGGCGGCGTCCAGATGCGCCTGTAAAGCACGCAGGGTCGCGTCGGGGAGGATGGCGGCCTCGCTCCCCTGTCGCGGTGCCTGACCGGTCAGTCCCAGTTCCTCCCGGCTGAGGATGGTGGGGGCGTTCTGCGGGTAAGGGGGCAGCACCTCGTTCAGACCCGGCTCGCCCAGACGCTTGACCACGTGCGTGCCCAGAATCTCGTCATCCGCGTTGCCGCCCAGGTCGTAGGCCATCAGCTTGCTCCAGGCGATGGAGTCCACGTCGGTCCAGGGCTCGGGCGCATAGCCCAGGATGCGGAACTCCGGCGCGAGCTTGCCCTGCGCGAAGCCCGCGTTCACGCCCGCCGTATAGGCGCGCACCATCCGCCGCGACGGCTCGGACAGGGCCGGAAGGGCCGACTCTGCCGCCCGGTAAAAGCCCCAGGTCCGCAGAAACCTGTCCTGCGGGAGGGCCGCCGCGCCCAGCACTTCCGCCAGCCGCCCCTGCGACACGCGGCGCTGGAAGTCCATCTGCCAGGCCCGGTCCTGCGCGTGAACGAAGCCCAGCGCGTACATCGCGTCCTCGTCCGACGTCTGCGCGCGGATATGCGGCACGCCCCACTGGTCCCGCGTGACCGTCACCGGCCCCGAGAGGCCCGGCAGCGTCACCGTCCCGCTCACGCGCGGCGTGGAAGTCACCTTCAGCCACACCACCGCCGCCAGCACGAGCACCAGCACCAGCAGCGCCACCCACAGCAAGCCGCGTCCCACCCGACCGAGTACCCTCATCCAGCCTCCTTTTTAGACGGAGTACAGAATACGGCGGGATTCATGACTTCCCCCTAACTCCTCATCCCTAACGCCTAACCCCTTTGCCGCTGCGCCAGCACCGCCCCCGCCAGAATGAAGGCCCCACCCAGCAGCACGGCGGGCCGCAGCGGTTCGGCCAGAATCAGGAAGGCGAGCAGCACGGTAAAGAGCGGCTCCAGGGTGCCCAGCAGGCTCGCGCGGGCGGCTCCCAGACGCGCCACCGCGCCGTACAGGGCGGGCACGGCGACCAGCGTGGCGACCACGGCCATCCCCGCGATCACGCCCCACTGGGCCGCGGTGGTGGGGACATGCAGCGTGCCTTTTCCGGCGGCGAGCGCCGTGAAGTACAGGCCCGCCACCAGCGCCATGTGCCCGGTGGAGGCGAGGGGGGGAACGGCGGTCAGCCAGCGTTCGGAGGCGAGCAGGTACGCCGCGTACAGCGCCCCCGCGCCCGCCCCCAGCGCGAGGCCCAGGGGGTCGCGGTCACCCGCGCCGGGAATCCCGACGACCAGCCCCAGGCCCAGCGCGGCCAGCCCGACGGCGCCCAGCTTTGCCGCGTCCGGCCTGCGCCCTAGAAACCAGGCGAACAGGATCACGAAGGCGGGCGCGAGGTACAGCAGCAGGCCCGTCGCCCCCGCCGTGATGCGTTCCAGCGCCCCGAAGTAACAGGTGGTCGCCAGCGCGTAGAGCAGGCCCACGCCCAGCAGCGGCCCGCGCTGCCGCCACGTCAGCCCCCGGCCCGAGAGCGGCAGCAGCACCAGCGCGACCAGCCCGAAGCGCCACGCCAGCACGCTGAAGCTGTCCAGCCCCACCTGTCCCGCCAGCTTGCCCCAGATGCCCAGCGTGCTGAAGGCCAGCGCCGCCACCAGCGCCAGCCCCACCCCGGCGCGGACGGGGGACGAGGGCGGCGAGGCGGCAGCGGCAGGCGTGACAGTCACGCGGGCCAGGGTAGCGTCTGAGGCCGGGCACTTTGGCACGCGCGCCACCCCCCGGCCGGGCGCCGGTGCGCTAGCTTCGGGCGCGTGACCCCGCCTGCCTCCCCCCCCTCCCCGGCGGCGCGGCCCCCGGTCCCCTGGCAGGTGGTGGTGCCGCTCCCGGTCCCGGCCCTGGAGTACGCCGCGCCGCACGGGTACGGGGGCGCGGTTCCGGTGGGCTGCCGGGTGCTGGTGCCCTGGCGGGGCGAGCTGACCGTGGCCCTGGTGGTGGGCGGGGGGGAAGGCCGGGGCAGCCACCGCCTGCGCGAAGCCGTCCACCTCCTCGACGACGAGGAAGGCCCCTGGGTGCCTCCCGCGACCGTGCAGGCCATCACCACCTGGGCACGGGACGCGCGGCTCCCCGCCGGGCTGGTGTGGGGTGACCTGCTGGGCGTGGGCTGGAGCGTGAAGCTGGATCACCGCGTGCGGGCGGTGCCGGGGGCGGACCTGGGCGCCTTTGCCCGCCACGTGCCCACCTCGACCTGGACCGATGCGGCGGGCTTTGCCCCGGCCCTGCTGGACGCGGTCCGCGAGCAGGGGTTGCTGGAGGAGGCTTTTCGGCCAGTCACGCGCACGCGGGGTATGGTGCGTGCCCGTCCGCTGTCCGTCGTTCCCGCCGCTGCCCGGACAGTGACCGTGCTGCGCGCGGCCCCGGAAGCTCCTTCGCTGACGCCAAAAGGACAGGTGGCGTGGGCGTGGCTGGAGCAGCACGGCCCGCAGGACACCCTCAGCGGCTGGGCGCGGGGTGCGGGCGTGAGCGCCGGGGTGGTGACAAACGTGCTGAACGCGGGCGGGGCGCAGTACGTGCCGGAGGAGGCCCCCCCGCCCCCCGCCTGGACCTGGCTGCGGGACAACGGCCCGGTGGAGTCGCTGAGCGCCTGGGCGAACGGCGCGGCGGCGGGCGGCGTGCCCCTCTCGCCCACGCTGGCGGCGGGCCTCGCGGCGCGGGGCTGGGCGGATACGGTGCAGGAACCCGCCCCGCCCCCGCCTCTTCCTGAGCCTGCCCCCCCCTGGACCACCTCCGATCCCGACCGGCTGCCGGAAGCTCCCGCCTGGCGGCTGCATGGCGGGCGGCCCACCTCGCGCTTCCGGACGCTCGGGCCGCGCGTGGCCCGCCTGCTTTCTCAGGGGCGCGGCGTGCTGGTCCTCGCCCCCGACCACGCCACCCTGCGCCGCGCCTGGGAGGGGCTGTCGGGCCTCGCGGCGGGGGCGGGCACCCGCGCCGTGCAGGTCAGCGGCGCTCTGGGGGAGGTGCAGCGCGACCACGCCTGGAACCTGATCCGTTTGGGCGAGGCGCGGCTGGTGATCGGCAGTTACCTGGCCCTGACCGCGCCGCTCCCGGACCCCGCGTTGGTGATCGTGCTGGAGGAGGGCAGCGACGCCTACAAGCTGCCCGCCGGTTCGCACGCCTTTATCCCGGATGTGGCCGCGCGGGTGGCCGCCGCGCATGACGCCGCCCTCGCCCTGGTGGGCAGCGCCCCCGCTGCCGAGAGCGTGCCGCTGCCGGGCGCGGTGCTGCCGCCGCCGCGTGCCCGCGTGCATGTGGTGGACTACGCCCATCCCCCCGAGCAGCCGGAACTGGGGCCGCTCTCCAGCGTTCACCTTACGCCCGGCGACCTGGGCTACCCGCTCAGCCACGACCTCGCGCGGCTGCTGCGGCAGGTGCAGGAGCGCGGGCGTCAGGCGGCGTTGCTCGCACCCCGGCGCGGCTATTCCGCCCTGCTGCGCTGCCCGAGTTGCGAACACACCCCGCAGTGCTGCAACTGCGACGTGCCGCTGCGCTTCCACCAGGAAACCCGCCAGCTCACCTGTCACCAGTGCGGCTACCACCAGGCCATCCCCGACCGCTGCGACGAGTGCGGCGAGCGGATGTGGAAGGCGCGAGGCCCCGGCACGGAATGGATCGCGGCGGAGGTGGCCAAGCTCACCCCCGGCCTCCCGGTCTACCGCTGCGACCGTGACCGCCAGGACGACCTCGCGCCCCTGCACGCGGGGGAGAGCGGCGTGGTGGTGGGGACCCAGCTCCTGCTCGCGCAGGACGCGCCACCCAACCTCGCATTGATCGGCGTGACCCTGGCCGACACCTGGCTGAACGTCTCGGACTTCCGCGCCTCCGAGCGGTATCACCGCCTGCTGCGCCAACTGGCCGAGTGGCACCCCGACCGCGCGCCCCTGATTGTCGTGCAGACCTTCCAGGCCGACCACCCCGCGCTCAAGGTGCTGGTGGAGGGCCGCGACGCCCTGGCCTACCCCGCCGCCGAGGAACGCGCCCGCGCTGCCCTGGGCTATCCCCCCCACGCCCGGCTGGCGCAGGTGGAGGTGGCCGCCCGCGACCCCCAGAAAGCGAAGATCGCGGCCCAGGAAGTCTTCGACGCGCTGCACGGCGCCGGGGCCACCGCCGCCGAAGTCCTCGGCCCGGCCCCCAGTCCGGTCGCCCGGCTGCGCGGCGTGTATCCCTATCACCTGCTGCTGCGCGCCCGCGACGACACGCGCCTGGCGCAACTCCTCGCCACGCTGGACCGCAGTTGGAAGGCGCGGGTCCGGGTGGACGTGAACCCGCGGGGGGGGTTGTAGAGGGCAGGTGTTAGAGCATTTGACAAACAAAGACCCCTCACCCAACCCTCTGCTTCGCAGCTTTGCAAGTCTCCGCTGGAGAGAGGACTTTTGTGACCCCTCTCCCCTGGGGAGAGGGACCTGGCGCAGCCAGGGGGTGAGGGGGCTCTTCCGTCGTAAGTCCTATGTTCTGCTGCGGTCCAGGATTGACCGGTGCTTGACCACCTGGCCCTCCCGCCTGTACCCTCGCTGGCATGAGCGGACAGATGTTCCCCCACATGCTGATGCGTGTCGGCGCGGGCCTGCCCGTGCTCCCGCCGCCCTTCGGGGTGTGAACCGGTCATGTCCAACTGTCGGTGCGCGTTGCTGACGCGCCGGTCTGACGTGTTCACCCCCTGAAGGGAAGAAAATCATGCGGGTATCGCAAGGGTTGTTTGTGACGTGGCGCGAGGCGCCGTCGGATGCGGAGACGCGCGGGATTGTGATGCTGTCGCGCGCCGGGTTTGTTCGGAAGCTGGGGAGCGGGCTATACGCGAACCTGCCGCTGATGCAGCGCGTGCTGCTCAGGCTGGAGGCGGTGATCCGCCAGGAACTTTCCGGTGTGGCGCAGGAGGTGAGTTTCCCCATCCTGCAACCGGAAAGCCTGTGGCGCGAGTCGGGGCGCTGGGAGGCCTACACGCGGGCCGAGGGCATCATGTTCACCATGCAGGACCGGGCGGGGCGGCAACTCGCGCTGGGGCCGACGCATGAGGAGGTCGCGGTGGCGGTCATGCGGGACATGGTGCAGAGTTACCGCGACCTGCCCGTGAGCATGTACCAGATCGGGCGCAAGTTCCGCGACGAACTCCGGCCCCGCTTCGGCCTGCTGCGGACGCGCGAGTTCACCATGAAGGACGGCTACAGCTTCCATGCCTCCCCGGAGGACCTGCGGGCCCACTTCGAGGTGATGAGCGGCGTGTATGCGCGCCTCCTGACCCGCCTGGGCGTGCGGTGGCGGGCGGTGGAGGCCGACAGCGGCAACATCGGCGGGGCCGACAGCCGCGAATTCATGGTGCTGACCGACGTGGGTGAAGACGAGGTGCTGTACAGCGCGGATGGCCGGTACGCCGCGAACGCGGAGCGGGCTGTCTCCCGCCCGGCGGAAGCCACGCCGAGTCCGTTTCACACCTTCACGCGGCATCACACGCCGGGGACCGCCACGGTGGCGACGGCCTGCGCCGTGCTGGGGTGCGAACCGGCGCACATGGTCAAGAACGTGCTGTATGACGCGGTGTTCTCGCAGGAAGGAGGAACGCTGCTCGTCCCGGTGCTGGTCAGCCTGCGCGGGGATCATGCCGTGAACCCGGTGAAGCTCTGGAACGCGGTGCAGGCCAGGGCCGAACGCTTCGGCGGCGGAACGCTGATTTCGCTGGAGGTCGCGCAGACCGGGGCGTGGGCGGAGGGAGAATTGCCGCTGGGCTATATCGCCCCCGATCTCCCCGACCGCGTGATCGCGCGGCGGGAAGGGCTTTACCCGGCCTTCCTGCGCCTGTGCGACGAGGCGGCGGCGGAAGCCCGGAACTTCACGACGGGCGCCAACGAGGCCGACTGGCATGTCACCGGGGCGAACTGGGGCGAGCACTACCAGTTGCCGGACGTGGTGGAGGTGCGTCAGGCGCGGGCGGGAGACGTTTTGTTGCACGATCCCTCACAAGTGCTGCACTCGGCCCGGGGCATCGAGGTGGGCCACGTCTTTCAACTGGGGACGAAGTACGCGCAGGCCATGAACGCGCGGTTTACCGCCGCCGACGGCACGGCCCAGCCCTTCCACATGGGCTGCTACGGCATCGGCGTGACGCGGCTGGCGCAGGCCATCGCCGAGCAACTCTCGGACGAACGCGGCCTGGTGTGGCCCGCCGTGATCGCCCCGTATCAGGTGATCCTGACCGTGGTGGACGTGCAGGACGAACGGCAGATGCAGGCCGCCGAGAGCCTGTACGCCCAGCTCCGGGCCGCGGGGGTGGACGTGCTGCTGGACGACCGCCCGGAACGCGCCGGGGTGAAGTTCGCGGACGCCGAGCTCACCGGCATTCCCTACCGCGTCACGCTGGGGCGCGCGCTGGACCAGGGGGAAGTGGAGGTCAAGGTCCGCCGGACAGGCGAGGTCAGGCGCCTGGCCCTGGCGGAAGTGGCCGCTGCCCTCCAGGGAGAGCCTGGGTGGGCGACTTCGCCTGCGGGAGCAGGGAGGGCAACATTGCTTCCTCACGCCTAATCCCCTAATCCCTTCCTTGACCTTCGCCCGGCCCCTCACACCTGCTGGGCTAGACTGCCCGCCATGATCCGTCTCGCCGTTCTCTCGGACCTGCACGCCAATCTGGAGGCGACGCTGGCCGTACACGCGGACGTGCAGCGGCGGGGTATCAGTGAAATCTGGGTGCTGGGCGATCTGGTGGGCAAGGGGCCGCGCCCGCGCGAGGTGGTCGAGTGGACCCAGGCGCACGCCGCGCGCGTGATCCAGGGCAACTGGGACGCCCGGGTGGCCGGGGCCACCAACCGCCCCCAGGACCTCTGGCCGCGCTCCAAGCTCACGCCCGAGCAGCTTTCCTATCTGGCCGGGCTGCCCTACGGCATCGAGGAGCAGTTCGGCGGCGCGTGGTGGCGTTTCGTCCATGCCAGCTCCAAGGGCCTCTTTCACCGCCTGTACCCGCACAGCAGCCTCTCCGAACAGCTCGAAGCCTACGCCCCCAACCCCCAGTTCGGCCTCAAGGCGCAGGCCGACGCCCTGGTCTACGCCGACGTGCACGAAACGCTGATGCTCGACGTGGAAGGCCGCCCCCTGATCAACACCGGCTCGGTCGGCAATCCGCTGGACAGCACCCTGCCGAGTTACCTGATTCTGGAATTCGACCCGCAAAGCCCCGCCCACAGCGCCACCTTCGTCCGCCTCACCTACAACCGCGACGCCGAGATCGCCGCCGCCGAGGCCAGCGGGATGCCCTTTACCCGCGAGTACATCGCGGAACTGCTGACGGGAGCGTACCAGAAGCGGCGGGCGCGCACGGGGGAGTAGGGCTTGTGGCCTGTAGCGCGTAGCTTGTAGAAAAAGACCCCACACGCGGCGGGGTCTGCTTTTCTTTTCTCCACAAGCCACAGGCCACAAGCTACACGCCCTACGCGCCCACTTCCCCCCGCTCCCGCATCTTCTGCGCCAGCTTGGACGGCTCCAGCAGGCTGGCCCCGGCCCCGTAACGCCGTTTAACGGCCGCCTGCACGAAGTAGATGGCGAGGCCCACGCCGATCAGGCTGATGACCAGGCCCGGCACCCGCATGATCGCGTTCACCTCGGCCACCTGTGCGTTGAAGGCGTCGGTGCCGAATTTGGCGGTCACGTGGCCGTAATTGACGACGCTGTTCACCACGCCGCCGATCAGGTCCACGATGGCGAAGACGACGGTGCCCAGCACCAGCCCCCGGTGGACGCCCGGATCGCGCATGGCCTGTTGCGTGGCCGCGCGGTCTTCCGGCTTCTCCCCGATGCTGGCGGCGTCCAGAAAGACGCGGAAGAGGGGCACACTGGTCGCGGCACTCAGCAAGAACAGGATGCCGGTGAGGTACGACCGGGCGCTGTCCTTGATGGCGTACCAGAAGCCGTCCACGTACCAGAAGGCCAGCGCCCCGCTGACGATGGCCCCCGCCCCACCGATCAGGGCGACCGGGCTGACGTTGCGGTTCACGGTCAGATCCACCAGCACGTAGGCGACCGGAATCAGCGCGGCGATCAGATAGGCCCGGATATTCCCGCCAGTCCCGCCCCCCAGCAGGTCCGCGACGCTGATCCCGCTGCCCAGCATGTTCGGACTCAGGATCAGGATCGGGATCACCAGCGTGAAGATCAGGTCCCAGACGGTCTTGGGGACGCGGGCGCGGGGTTTGGCGGCTTGCGGGGCGGTCATGGGGGGCATTCTCTCACCTGGAGGTGAGTGGTCAGTGGTCGGTGGACTTGATCTTTTCCCACTCACCACTTCCTACTCACCACTCACCGTCTCTTGCCCCCGCTTCCCGCTGACCTCCTCGCGCACTTCCGCGATGAAGTAGGTGCAGGCTTCCGGGCAGGGAATGGCGCCGGGCACGCCCGCGAAGAAGGTGAGGGGCAACTTTTCCCCGGCCCACAGGCGGGTCTTGAGGCAACGGCTGCACACTTCGCGCGATACGGCCTCGACCTGTTCGGGGGTAGCGCGCTGCACCTTGGTATAGATGCCGGTCTGGCGGCGGGCGGTGGTCGGCCAGGGCGTCGCGCGCAGGGTGTGGGTCTGGTGCGCGTAGCTTTCCTCGACGACGGCGGGGTAGAGGGAATGCATCCCGCGCGGGAGGTCGGCTTCCGACAGCACCGCCCGCCAGCCGCGCGGCAGGGTGCGGAAGGTGTGCACCGGGCGGTGGTGCCCCCCCTCGTCGCGCCGGGTGAGGTCGCGCAGGCCCTCCGGCGTCACCACCGTGGTGAGGTCGTCGCTGGGACGGCCCTCGTCCAGCGCATGACGAATCTCGAACAGGCCGCCGTGCGGGGTGATCAGCGCCTCGCCCACCCGCGTGCCCTGGCGGGCGAGGGCCAGGAAGGCGGCCCAGGCCTCCGCGTGGGTGCGGTCCTCGTCGCCGCCCCTCTCGGACGCGCCGCGCGCTTCCTCCGCCAGATGCAGGATCACGTCCGCGACGCTGGCGTGGGTGCCGACCGGTCTGGCGTAATACACCGTCTGTGGGCCGTGCGGGTTCTCGGGGAAGACCGTCACCTCACCGGTCAGGCCCATGTCCTCGGGGATGGTTTCGAGGGTGTGCCAGCCTTCCGAGGCGAAGAAGGGGACGACGACGACGCGCGGTGAGCGCACCACCTCCGGCCAGGTGCCCACCTTCGGATCCTCGTCCAGAAAGAGGGCGTGGACTTCCGCGAAGTGCCCGGAGGCGCGCAGTTGCTCGGCGTTGCAGTAGATCACGCGGTTGGAGTTCTCGTTGCGGGTGGTGCCGTGGCCCAGCACGATCAGGGCGGTGTCCTGGGCGCTGAGGTCGGGCAGCACCTCGCGGGCGCGGGCCAGGATCACGTCCGCCATGCCGGGATGCACGCCGTAGGGGAGGGTGTAACGTACGGTCTTGCCGCCCAGCACGCGGGCCACGCCCCCTTCCGGCACCGGCCCCTGGTGGCCCAGCCCCAGTTCGCGCGGGATCACCGTCTCGGTGAAGTAGCCCTCACTGATGAACATCGGGATCACCGTCACGTCGGTGCTGCGGGTGGTCCTGAGCACCTGCCGCAGCGACGGTTCTTCTTTCCAGTAGCCTTCCACGACCTCGTCGTAGAGGCCGCGCGCGCGGAGCAGCTCCGCATACCGGTAGACCGCGCCCGCCGACTCGCCGTTCAGGTGCGAGCCGTGACCGATCAGCACGAGGGAACGCATATGCGGGCAATCTAGCAGCGGCCCCGGCGCAGGATTGTCCCGTCCGCCCCGCTCTCCCCATAAACCCGCGTGAAGTGTGCCCTCACGCACGTTATGAGGGGACTGCTTAGGGTGAGGGCGTTCTGTCCAGGTCTGGATGCCGGATCCAGACCCCGCCCTTACAGGAGGTTTCCAATGTTCTTCGATCAGAAAGACCGTCACGAGCAGATGGCCCGCCTCGACCCGCGCGACACCAACGGTGACGGCACGGTGACGCCGCAGGAGGCCGCCGCCTACATCCACGACTACCTCCAGAACGCCTCGCCCGAGGAGCGCCGCCAGATCATGCAGGACTACTTCGGGCAGATGTCGCCCCAGGAGCGCCAGCAGGTGGGCGACGCGATTGTCCGCAGCCCCGCCAACCCGGTCCAGAATGTCCGCGCCGATGACCCGTCTGACCTGGCCGACGCCTACACCCGCACGGCGCAGGCTCCGGCCCAGGACAACAGGAGCCCGCTGGAGGCCGCCTTCGCCCAGGGCGGCGCGCTCAGCAACCCGCTGGTCAAGGCGGGCCTGGTCGGCCTGGCCGCCGCCATCGGCTCCAAGCTGCTGCGCCACTGATCCCCGGCCCCGGACACGCCCCCGCTCTCAGGACGGGGGCGTGTCCGGGTTCATGTGGCCGCCCACCCCCACCACAGCCGCTAGAATCGCCCGCGATGCCCCTCTCGTACCTCACGCGCATCGCGCAAACGCCTGCCCCCACTTTCGAGGAGGGCGCGCGCGCTGACCTGATCGCGGACCTGTGGCGTGACCTGGGCTACGACGTGGTCCGCGACGAGGTGGGCAACGTCCTGACGTGCCTGACGCCGCCCGGAACGGAAGGCAAACCCGCGCTGCTGCTGGCGGCCCACCTGGACACCGTCTTTGCGCGCGGCACCGACGTGACCGTGCGCGAGGAACGCGGGCGGCTGGTGGGGCCGGGCGTGGGCGACAACAGCGCCAGCCTGGCGGTCGTGACGGCCCTGCTGCGCGACCTGCACGGGCACGCGCAGACCCTGCGCCGCCCCCTCTGGGTGGCCGCCAACGTGGGCGAGGAAGGGCTGGGCGACCTGCGCGGGACCAAGTACCTGCTGGCCCGGCACCGCGACCGGCTGGGGGCCTTGATCGCGGTGGACGGCTACCTGGGCGTGGCGGTCACGCGGGCGGTCGGCGTGCGGCGCTACCGGGCCGTGTTCCTGGGACCGGGGGGGCACTCCTGGGGGGACCAGGCCCCCAGCGCCCTGCACGCGCTCGGCGCGGCGATCAGCGCCCTGTATGCCCTGCACCGCCCGGTCAGCCCGCGCACCACCCTGAACGTGGGCCTGGCCTCGGGCGGCACCAGCGTGAACTCCATTGCCAGCAGCGCCGAACTGCTGCTGGACCTGCGTTCCCTGGACCCGGTGGTGCTGGCCGACCTCGATACCCGGGCGCAGGCGGTGCTGCACGCCGCCGCCCGCGAGGCCGGGGTATCCGTGCGCCTGGAGCGGGTGGGCGACCGCCCCGGCGGGGACCTGGGCGCCGAACCACTGCTCGACCTCGCCCGGGAAGCGGCCCGCGAGGTCCACACCGACCTGCGCCTGGCCTCCAGCAGCACCGACGCGAACGCCGCCGCGCCCTGCCACCTCCCGGCCATCGCGCTGGGCGTCTACCGGGGCGGCAATGCCCACCGCGAGGACGAGTGGGTGCAGGCGAGCAGCCTGGGAACGGGCCTGCGCTTTCTGCGCCGCGTCGTGGACCTGTACCAGCGCCGCCCGGTGGCGTGAGGCGGGGAGGAGGGGGTGCAGGCGGCAGCCCCGCCGCCTCTCCATCCTCGAACAACTGAACAGACGATGCGCAGGGGGCCAGACTCAGGGGGCCAGCGCCCGCTTGAAACTCCGCTCGGCCCGCGCCTTCATCCCGGCGACGGCCTCCCAGTCCGGGGCCGTGCGGGAGAGGGCCTGCTGGCAGAGGACTGTGGGGTCGAAGGTCGTCGGGAAGGCAGGAGCGCCCCCGTCCGCGCAGAAGCCCTGCACCTTGGGGTCATAACTGACGCCCGCGAAGGGCACCCCGGCGGCGGCGGCCAGAATGACCGCATGAAGCCGCACCCCGACCACGAAGCCCGCGGAGGCGATGGCGTCCAGCGCCACCTGGGGGTCACGGGTACTCAGCACCTCGTCCGCGCCCAGGCTATACGCCGCCGCGTCGTCCTGCTCGGGCATGAAGGCCAGGGCCGTCACGTGGCGCCCCTGTTCGCGCAGGCGGGCCGTGACCGTCTTCAGCCCTTCCGCCGCGTCCGTCACGTCGCCCCGTGGCGCAATGATGACGCGCCCGGGGTCGCGGGTCAGGCCGGGGGTAGGGGAGAGGAGCAGCGCCGGGTCCCCTCCCAGTTCGCCCTCGATCCCCAGCGCCCGCAGCGTGTCCAGGCTGCCCCGGTCGCGGACGATCACCCGCAGGCCCCGCAAGGCCGCCGCCACCTTGCGCCCCCCTTCCTCGCTGAGCGGGCCGATGCTCTGGTTGAAGATCACCACGCGCTTGCCCAGCCGCCGAGCGAGCCGGATCACCCCCAGGTAATAGCTGAGGGTGCGGGCACTCGTCTTGTCCTGCAAGAGGCCCCCTCCCCCCGACAGCACCACCTGTGAGCGAGCCAGGGCGCCCAGCAGGGCGGCGGGATTCATGCGCGCGGCGCTCTCGCACCCGCAGGCGCGGGCCGTCTCGGCGGGCGTATTGGAGAGGAGGAGCGGCCGCGCGCCCTGTTGTTTCAGTTCGCGCGTGATCGCCAGCGCGATGGCCTCGTCCCCGGTGTTGCCGAAGCCGTAGTAGCCGCTGACGACGACCCTCATACGAACTCCGGAGCTGTCCGCATCTGTTCGCGGACAGCTCCCGGCTGAAAGGAGAAGGAGAGGAGACAGCTTCCGCTCCGTTCCGTACTTCCCAGGAAAGCGCCGGAAAGTCCTTCAATCCGCGGAAGCTGTCTCACGCCCGCACCTCGGCGGCGGGGTCCTTGGGAGCGCGGCGGGTGCCGTAGGTGTTCCAGAGGCGCAGCAGGTACTGCACCACCGGGATGAGAATCAGCCCCAGCAGCAGCCCCACGCCCAGGCCGATAAAGACGCGGGCGGCGCTGATCAGCAGCGGCGTGTGGAAGTGCGAGAAGGTGTTGAGGATGCTCGCCTGCCCCACCACGCCGCCCAGCAGGAGCAGCAGGCTGAAGTACCCCGGCAGCACGCCGCTCAGGCCGAGCAACCCGAGCGGATGCCCCGCCACTTCCTTGAAGCGCGGGCGGATGATGGTGTCCTGAAGGTTCTGCCGCAATTGCGCCTCGGTGTCGCTCACGCCCAGGCCGGTGCTGTTGCCCCGCCGCAGGAAGACCAGCGCGAAGACGCCCAGGCCCAGCGCCATCACCGCGATGTCACCCAGGCGCAGGGGCGCGTTGTAGATGTCCTGCGCCGTCTTGCGGATGTCCTGCCGGGGCAGGAAGCTCAGGCCCACGAACACCAGCGGCACCAGCAGCGTCAGGCCCACGCCCTTGAAGGGTTCGAGGCCCAGCACGCTGTCACGGTTGGCCCCCAGCCCGGAGACGAACAGCACGCCGATCAGCGAGAGGCCCGTCGCCAGGAACCAGTCGGTCACCTTGGAGCGCCGCAGCACCAGCCCCAGCGCCGGAAAGGTGATCGCCGCGATCAGGGCCACGCTTTCGAAGGGCCGCAACCCGTTCAGCCCCAGCGCGGCCAGCCCCGCGAGCATCGCCACCGCCAACCCCAGCCGGGGCAGCGGGAAGCTCAGCCCCAGCAGCAGCAGCGCGGCCAGCGGCCCGAACACACTCAGCCAGCGCAGCGTAGCGTTGGGCTGGAAGGGCGTGATCACGGGCTGCCCCACCTTCACCCCGGAGTGCTGGAGCAGGTCCGAGGTGCGCTTCAGGAACGTGGTCGTCTCGTACACGGTCGGGAAGGGCCGCAGGTACAGCAGGCGCTGGCTGCGTTCGCGGGCGGCCAGGGCGTACTTGCTGGCGGTGTCGATCGGCCCGATGCGGTTCTGCCAGCTCGGGTTCAGCGCGAACATCCGCGCCCCGCCGTGCGTCTCCACCAGCGTGTCCAGCCCGCGCTGGTCCGAACTTTCGATGATGGCGGGCAGGCGGTTCCCCAGCGCCTGGTTGACCCGCTCCAGCCGCTCGGGTACGCGCGCCCCGATCACCTCGTCGCCGGTAAAGGCGATGAAGGGCACGTCGGGCCAGTCGCCCGCCGGGTCGCGCAGGGCCTCGTCGTCGTAGGGGCGGTAGACCACGACCAGGCCCTGAGCCTTGAGGTCGTTGATCAGCGGCATGTTCGGCCCGGCGGGCAGGAAGTCCGGGTCGGTGGGCCAGCCCAGCCACTTCTGCCCGGCAATCGTGACCTCGCGGGTGGGAATGGTGTAGCGCCCGGGGAGTGTCCGCAGTTCCTCGGCGCCCCGCGGCGTCAGCGCCCGCATATACACCCACTGCGGGTTCACGCCCTCCCCCGGATTCTCGGCGGCCAGGTCCGACCCCCGCCGCTCGTACAGGTCGCCGCGCTGCACCAGGTTGCCGATCACGTCCTCGTACACGGCGGCGCCATTCACACCGAGCGCCTTGTAACGGTCCAGCAGCGCCTGCGGTTCCAGCCCGACCCGCTGCGCCTGCACGGCCATCGCCGGGTAATCCATCACCAGGGCCACCGTCTTCTGGGCCTGCTCGAACTGCACCCGCTGCCACGCCAGCACCAGCGCCGGAATCAGCGACAGCAGGATCACTGCCAGCAGCGGCACGGTCAGGCGCGAGCGGGTCGGCGGCGGCGCGTCGGGTGAGCGGGGTGCGAGCGGGCCGGGTGCGGCGCGGGCCATGAGGGGCGGACGGGTGGGGTTGGGGTCGGTCACGGGGACATCCTAGAGGGGAAGGGATGAGGTGTTAGGGGTGAGGGGTTAGGCGTGTGTGGGGCTTGTGGCTTGGAGAGGCGCATCGGTCTTTTTCCACAAGCCACAAGCCACAAGCCTCAACCGCCCCTCCCGCCCTGTCATCCTCCAAAAGTCAGATCGTGGTGCGGATGCGGGCGGCGAGCATGTCCAGCGCGGGTTCGTTCATGCCGCCGTGGGGGATGATCACGTCGGCGTAGCGTTTGGTGGGTTCCACGAAGCTGAGGTGCATGGGGCGCACGAATTCCAGGTACTGCGCGATCACGCTTTCGGGCGTGCGGCCGCGTTCCTGCGTGTCGCGTGTCAACCTCCGGATAAAGCGCACGTCCGCATCGGCGTCCACGAAGACCTTGAGGTGCATCCGCTCGCGCAGCTCCGGGTCGTACAGCGCGAAGAAGCCCTCCAGCACGACGACCGGCGCGGGCAGCACCGTGGTCGTCTCCTGTGAGCGGGTGTGCTGCGTGAAGTCGTATTCGGGCATCTCGATGGGCACGCCCGCCAGCAGCGCGTCCAGATGCTCGCGCAGCAGCGCCCAGTCGAAGGCCGCCGGATGGTCGTAATTGGTTTTGAGCCGCGCCTCGAAGGGAATATCGTCCTGCGCGCGGTAATAGTTGTCCTGGTTGAGCACCGCCACGCCCCCCGCGCCCACCGTCTCGATCACCCGCCGCGTCACGGTGGTCTTGCCGCTGCCCGAGCCACCCGCGACGCCGATGACGAAGGGGGAAGTCATGCGCGCCCCCGGCGCAGCTTGTCGCTTGTCGCTTGTCGCTTGTAGAGAAAGGCTCTGTCTTTTTCCACAAGCCACGGGCTACACGCCACAAGCCTCACGCTCCCCGCCCCAGACTCCCGATCAGGTCGATCCGCCGCTCCGCCATCCTCCGCGCGACCACATGCGGCGGCTTGCCGACCTGATCCGCCACGTTGACGATGCGCGATACGGTGCCGTAGACCCGCTCGGCGGCCTGTTCCGGCGTCAGAGTGGTGGCGGCGGCGATCAATCCCGCCGCGTTGATGGCGAAGTCGGGGATGTACATGATCCCGGCTTCCTTCACGGCGTCCTCGCCCCGGCGCGAGAGGGGGTGGTGTTCGCCGCCCGCGATCAGGCGGCATTGCAGGCGGGGCACGTCGGCGCTGTGGATGGAATGGCCGTAGCCGCAGGGCGCGAGGATGTCGCAGGGCACGTCCAGCAGGTCGTCCGCGCCCACGACCGTCACGCCGTCCAGATCGTCCGCCAGCGCCTCCGCCCGCTCGGCCCGCTCGTCCGCGACCGTGAGGCGGGCGCCCTCGCGGTGCAGGTGTTCGGCCAGCGTGCGGCCCACCGCGCCCACGCCCAGGATCGCCACCCGCACGCCGCGCATGCTCTCGCTGCCCAGGGCGGAACGGGCGGCGGCCTTCATGCCCCGGTACACGCCGTAGCCGGTCACGCTGCTGGTGTCGGTGTTCACGCCCAGCGTGGCGGGCGTCTCCTGCGCGACAAAGGCGATGTCGCTCGGGGTCACGCCGATGTCCTCGGTCAGCACGACCAGGGACTGAAGGGGGCGGACCTTGCGCCCCAGCGCCCGGAACAGCGCCTCGCGGGCGTGCGGGTCGTCCACGCCGGTATCCGGCATCAGCAGCACGCACGCGCCGCCGCCGTAGTTCAGGCCCGCCAGCGCCGCCTTGAGCGTGAGGCTCTCGCTGAGGGTCAGGGCACTTTTCAGCGCCTCCTGCTCGTCCATCGGGCGCAGCCGCACCCCGGCGATGGCCGGTCCCAGCACCGTCGAATGCACCGCCAGCGCCGCCTTGAGGCCGCTGGGGGCGTGGTGGAGTAACGTCAGGGCTTCGTGCCCGCGCGCCTGCATCTCCTCGAATATCTGCATCGTTCTCCTGGGCCTGCCCTCCCGCTGGAGGGGCGCGGCAACCTCCCGAGGGTAGCATTTGGGGGTCAGGGATTAGGCGGCAGGGGTCAGGTTTCAGGATTTTTCCTAACGCCTGACCCCTCTGAAAGAAGGCTGTCAGGGCTGAGGCGGCACTCTGTGAGCCATGCCACAGCGCAACCGCTCCAGACGGACAGACCGCGAAGGCGGCGGCCAGATGACCCCGACCAGGGGCGCGCAAAGGGGGAAATAGAATGGAACGGATTGCTCCGCTCGCCAAGATTCTGGCGGAAGCGAACGGCATCGACTGGCGGAACCTGCCCGGCAGCGGCGAAGGCGGCATGATCGTCGAGCAGGACATCCTGAATTACCTGACCCGCGTGATGAGCGGCGAGGAAGAGCCCCCTTCCACCCCGGTGGACGCCCCGCCGCCCGAATGGACCGGCACCGACCTGCCCGCCGGGGCCGGATTGCTCGCCCCGGGGATGCCCAGCATGGACATGCTCAGCAGCGCGGGCGTGGACTCCGACCTCGCGGCGCTGGTCGGCCAGCCGCAGCCCGCCCCGCCCGCCCCCGCCAGCCTCGATGACGACGCGCTGGAGTTCGAGCTGGAAGACGACCAGGCGGATGTGCCTGCTTTTGCGGCGCCCGTCCCTGGGCCCGAAGAGGCGGCTCCTCCTGCGGTGGCGGCCTCCGCGCCGGAAGTCGTGCCCGCCGCCCCGGCACTGGGCCGGGAGGAGCAGAGCGCCCCGGCGGAGCAGGCTCCCGGCCTCGCGGCTGTCGCCCAGCCGGAACCGGTGGCGGCCCGGGGGGAAGCGGCGCCGCCTCCCCCCGCCGCTCCGGCCGGTGGCGGCGTGATGGCGGGCCTGGGCAACCTGCTCTCACGCCTCTACCAGCAGCCCACCACGCCGCCGCCCGCCCCGGTCCAGCCCACGCCCGCCGCCCCCGAAATGCCCGCTGCCGCGCAGACCCCGGCGCCGGAGGTGGCAGCTCCCGTGTCCGAAGTCCCGGCCCCCGAAGTCCATCCCGTGCCCGAGGTGGAGGAGGTGCCCGCCCCCGCCGCTGTCACCGAACCCGCGCCCATCCCAGCCGAGGAAGAGGTGCAGCCCACACCCCAGGTCGCAGAAGCGGAAGAACCCGCGCCCGAACCCGCAGCGGCACCCACCGAGGCCGCGCCCACTGAACCGGAAGCGGTCGCCCCGGTCCCCGTTCCCCTGCCTGCCGCCGATCACCCCCGCGGGGCCGTCTGGTTCGGCACCTACCTGCGCCGCGACGCCAACATCGTCCCCGTCGCCGAACTGCGCCGCCAGCTCGTGAGCGCGCTCGGTCAGGACGTGCCCCTCGCGCTGCTGGTGGCCCGCGCCGCCCAGCGCCATGCGGACAGCCTGGGCCTGGGCACGGTCGCCGTGCAGGACCTCGACGCGAGCCGCGCCCGCACCGTCCAGCCCGGCGGTCTGCGTGACGCCCTCGCCACGCTCGGCACTGACCAAGAAGGCACGCCCGATCTGCTGGTGATCGACGCGGGCG